>JBOFIZ010000211.1:0-5451 GCA_051650425.1 Bacteroidales bacterium | reverse complement strand
ATAAAAGCATCTCTGCAATCGGGATATCCACTGAAGTCAGTTTGTGAAACACCGGTCACAATATGATTAATCCCTTTCTCGCGAGCAAATACAGCAGCAATACTCAAAAAGAATAAATTCCTACCCGGTACAAATGTATTGGGTACACCACCTTCAGGTTTCTCCTGATCCATTTCGATCGTTGTATCCGTCAGTGAATTTTGTCCAAGCGTACCGATAAAAGAAACATCCATCAAATGAAATTCAACATTTGCATCTAACGCAATTTTTCTTGCCAGCTCTACTTCATTACTATGCTTTTGTCCGTAAAGGAAACTTAAAGCAACTACTTTTTTAAATTTCTTCTTTGCCCAAAACAGGCAGGTTGTTGAATCCTGTCCACCACTGAATACTACCAGGGCAACATCTCTGTTCATTTCCATAATCTTGTTTTTTACGTGGTTATTCCAAGCACACGGCTATCCTGTAGAATAGCATCGTATATTACTTACTACAAATGTATAAGAAATAATCCTTACAAAAAAAATCCCTCACCATTCTTTACATAAAAGAATAATGAGGGAAAACTATCTAATCTAAGTAATCACTTTCTAGAAACCTAGCTCAACCTGAAAACGAATTTCATAACAGTTGTATGAATCACGAGGCATACCTTTTTTATAATTGAAAGAAGCATCAGCCTGTACCTTCAGGTTATGACCCAAAATATATCGGGTTACACCCAGCGTTGTCTGGTTAAAGTATTTGTATCCAATCATAGGTCTTACTTCCTGATCAGGAATCAATGTAGAGTTACGTGCAGCTATTTCCCATTTACTCGGAAAAATATAACTTGTTTGTACATTCACACCATTACCTGTATATACCGTTTGATCAATTTCATCACCTACACGAATAAAAGGATCATTACATACGCGACCCATCCAGTCTGTATAGAAAGCAAATCCATTATATTTAAAAATAAGATCAAGGTAATAATTTGATAAATTACGACTCTGTTTATCCACTATCAAATCTCCGGTCTGACCTCTTAATCTCAATGCACGATCATTAAAGCTATATCCGCCGGCAACCAATAATTTAGGTTTATCTTCACGCTCATAGTCGCCTTCGAATACATCTCCTAATGCTTTGAATCGTCCCATTGGAAACAATTCAAGTCTTCCTGTATAGGCAAAACCACTTTTTTCTGCACTTTGGAAGTTACGACCATCTCCGCTTGTAACAGACCCACGAGCTACAATGTTGAAGTCTGCGAATAAACGCTTATTATATTCTCCAAAGAAACCAAAGTCACGGTCAATATTAAACTCTGAGTTTACAATAGAACGATCAACAAACTGTAATGCACTTGAAGAGTTCATACGCGCACGGTTAGCTTTAATTTTTGTCTGACCGAAACCTATATTCCATGTTGAATTCGGAATATAATAAACCATCGCATCACGGACAATATTCATATTCCCGTTAACCGGTTTAGCATCATACGGAGTAAAACCGAGCTGAATAGAGTAAGTTAGTTTTGGTGAATAGATATAACCGTCAAAACGTAAACGCAAACGTTTCACCTGCGCCTCTGTTTTTTCTAAAGAAAAGCGATCATTAAATGACATGCCTACCATATTTTGCATACGAAAACGCATGGTCAGTTTATACCATTTATCCTTTGGCTGAAAAGTTACTCCTTTGCCAACTTCAATGTTTGGCATATTGCGGATTTGATCCAGCAATGGATCATGCGCCGGAAGTACATAAACGGAATCTTCATCAAACAAAGATTTAAAACGGTTTTGTGCTTGCATGGACGGAGCTATGGCCAGCAAGAATAGAAGAATCAGAATAAAAGGGATTCTGTTTGTCTGTTTAATTAGCATAATGTGTTGTTGTTTTATCGTGAGCAAAATTAGAATAAAGGCTAAACCGGAACAAGCTATTTTGATTACATTGCAATTACATTTCTGTTACATAGATATATAGCTATTCTTACAATTCCATTAAGATTCTCTATATTCAAACTTATCATTACAACGTAAATATCAATAGCACCACAAATCTACAAATAACTAAATAGCTATCTTATAATAAATAAACATACATCATCCTTTATTGTTTAAGATTCACTTACTTATATAAACAAATACCAACTATACTCTGAATTACGATCTCTTTTGCTTATTTCATCATTTTGATTTATATTCGAGCCTGAGATCACTTGTCTGATCCTAAAATACATAACTAAACTAAAAATTGAACATGATTAAGAAACTTCTTTTCTTATGTCTTACTGTATTGACAGTTTTTTCTTGCAACCACGAACAAGAACTTTTTGAAACCAAACAGGTAAACACGCTAAACGTAACAACTAAGAGCGTAAATCAACAACCTTTAGTCGTTGGCTATTTTCCTTCCTGGAGCGAGACTTATCCATCAGGCGGGTCTACACGCCTCCGAAATGTTCCCGAAGAGGTTACACATATCTTCTTATCTTTCGTAAAACCCAATATGCGTTATACAAAAGGTTCTTTTGATATCAAACAAGTAGGTATCGAAGTTCCTTATGATGGACCAACGCTAAAAGAAACAGTAGATATATTAAAATCTAAAGGAATTAAAGTCATCTTATCAATCGGTGGAGAGACCTATTGGGGCACTGACGAAGCTTATAATATCAACCATCAACAAATTGCCGATTTTGTACGTGATTTCGGATTTGACGGAATAGATTGGGACTATGAACCAAACGGAGGTTTTGCTACAATTGGAGAACCTCAGAATGTGACACACTTCATTGACATGATTCGGTCATCACGAGCTTTGCTTCCACGAGAAGAAGGCTTTCTGATTGCATGTGCTCCTGCAGGCTGCGGAGCCTTAGGCCGGTCTACTCCATATCCTGCCAATGATGATCCGGAATCACCATATGCATATGCGAAACGAGCCGAAGTAACAGGTGATGATCTATCAAATGAATATAATGCAACATCTTCACAAGGTTATACGATCTCTTTATATGGTTTTGCTTCGACAGGCCATATGATTCCGGTATTCAAAGCTGTTGGTGACATGCTGGACTTTGTTGCTTTTCAGGGATATAATACAGGATCTGCTTCTAAAAGAGAAATTATGTATGATTCTTATGCTTATTATGCCAATAAATATGGTTTTCGTGTAGCTTTTGGTATGCATATTCCTGAAGAGCCTTGGGGACCCTATTATACTTATGACGAAAATCGCCTAAGAGAATTTACCGAATATGTTGCACAAGGAGGTAAACATAACCGTGATGGGAAAGGCGATGGAGTTATGTTCTGGCAACTTCTTCAGAGATCAGCTGTCAATCCTGCTTTAGATGGTCTTGATTATTCGATAATTGCATACAATATTCTTGAGAATTTTTCTCCCGTAACGACTCCGTCTGTGAGAATTACCTCTCCGATTAATAATGCTTTGATTCGCGAAACTGAGACTATACAGTTTTCTGCGAATGTAAAAAGAGCTACAACCGTCTCTTTTTATATTAATAATCTGTTGATCGAAACAATCCATACCGATCCTTTTACTGTAACGTTAAATAAACCTGCAATAGGTGAGCATACTCTGAAAGTCGTGGCTTCAAACAATCTGGCAGAAACAGCAACAGATGAGATTAAAATTAAAGTCATTGATGCTAACTCAGTTGAAAATGTTCCTTTATGGAAAGCGGATATAGCTTATGCTACATCTGGCACACAAGTTCTTCACAATCAAAAAGTATGGTCAAACAAGTGGTGGACACAAGGTGATGAACCTGGTAAATCAGATGTATGGCAATATATAAGAGGTGGAGACGATAATGGAAATGGTGGCGGTGACAATGGAAATGGCGATGGAAATAACGGTGGTAATGATAATAGCAACATTACTGAATATGACCCTGTTAAATCATATCCGGTAGCCGGAACTGTTGTTATCTATCAGGGAAAGAAATATAAAAATAAATGGTGGGCTAATCCGGGAGAAACTCCTGGTACAGCAAGTAGTCCATGGGAGTTAATTCTCGAAAACGGAGAAGGCTCCACTCCTGATAAAGCACTACCTTATGATATTAATCTTTCCTATCCGAATCCGGGAACATTTGTAATTTATGAAGGACAAATGTATAAGAATAAATGGTATGTATCTATCGGTGATTATCCGGGTAAAGATCCATGGGGCCCATGGGAATTAGTAAAATAATAATTCTTATAAATGATAACTTAACGACTGAGGAACACCTCAGTCGTTTTTATTTGAATCAATCTCTATTAACAATTGTTCTAAATAAACATTTTGTTTCTATTTAGACTTAATCTATATTTGCAGCCATAGAATATGGCAAAAAAAATAAAACATATGATTTCACTACTCCTGACAGGACTCCTTCTTTTATCAGGTTTAGGCGTTACACTTCAGCACTTGGAGTGTAATCATTGTGATTTATTCGCTCATTCTACACAAACTCAATCTAAAGAGATTTCAGCTTGTTGTGCAAGTAAAAGCATGAGCTTTACTGATACTCATGCTGATTCAGAATGTGAATGCTCCCAAAACATTTCAATTGCTGAACAGAATCAAGATACTCAGACAGTCCCACCGATGCATTCATCGCTAAAGATTGTCATATTTACGTGTATATTATTCCTTTTTAATTTTCTGAGAATACCTGCTATTCAAAGATTATTCTCACCATTTAAAACCAGCTCTGCATATATTGCATCCGGCAGGCAGATTTTGTCACTGAATGCAATACTTCTTATCTGATTATTTTATGAATTCTATCTGATATATACCTTATCTTTTAAAGATGCAGTATATCTTTTTGGCGGCATATAGTACCTGTATGTCAGAGCCTCTGTACACTTATGTATCATAAAATAACAAGAACTCAATGAAAAAATATATCATACTCTTATTCCTGATCACAGGGATAAGCATCGGACTGTCTGCAAAAGAGATGGTCAAAGGCATCGTGCAGGATGCATACAACAATCCACTTGTTGGAGCTAATCTGATATGGGAAGGCAGCGGAAACGGGACTTCAACCGATATTGACGGAAACTTCGAATTAGCCAAACCTGCTGGCAAACGCAACCTTATTGTCAGCTATATAGGCTATATCACTGATACCCTCGAAATAACAATTGATTCTGATCTTCTTCATATTATTTTACACGATAACACAAAACTCGAAGAAGTTGTAGTGCGAGGAAAAGGCATGGGGACGCTGCAATCGGTTATTGAACCGCTACAGGTCCAAAAAATAGGAACTGCGGAATTTCAGCGTGCAGCTTGCTGTAATCTATCCGAAGCTTTCGAAACCAACGCCAGTGTGGATGTGAGTTATGCTGACGCAGCAACAGGAGCCAAACAAATTAAGATGCTCGGACTTTCAAACGAGTATGTTCAGCTAATGACCGAAAACAATCCAACCTT
>JBOFIZ010000210.1:0-2123 GCA_051650425.1 Bacteroidales bacterium | reverse complement strand
ACTTTGCATCGCAATCAAGAAACGAGAGCATTACTCGGGGTGTAGCGCAGTCCGGTTAGCGCACCTGGTTTGGGACCAGGGGGTCGGGGGTTCGAATCCCTCTACCCCGACAATTTTAAACTCTTGTTCTGATTCATTTACTCGGGGTGTAGCGCAGTCCGGTTAGCGCACCTGGTTTGGGACCAGGGGGTCGGGGGTTCGAATCCCTCTACCCCGACAAAAAAAGAGATTCAGCGTGCTGAGTCTCTTTTTTTATGTTAAGTTGCTATTTTTTAGTCGAATAGTTGCTTATTACAGAAACTATTTATAGTTTTGCGACCTGATTTTATGTTTAACTAAAAAAGTGGGGCGAAAGCTCTCGGAAAGGTGGTGTTTTTTTACTTTAGCAGATAGTTGACAAAGTACATATAATAATGAATTTCTCCCTTGTTTTATTGGAGAAGGGGAGATCTTATGAAACTCCATCAATAAATTTAGAAAATAATATAAACGAATAAAATATACAATTATGATTATCGTACCGGTAAAAGAAGGCGAAAACATTGAAAGAGCGCTTAAAAAATTCAAAAGAAAATTCGAAAAAACAGGTGTTGTTAAAGAATTGAGACGTCGTCAAGCGTTCGAAAAACCTTCTGTAGTAAACAGAAAAAACAAAATTCGTGCGGTTTACGTACAACAAATGCACAGAAGCGAAGATTAATTCTCGCATTTGAGCATTGAATAAAAAAAATATATATCTTCGCCAAAGTTAAACATTGGCGATATGATTACGAAAATAGATTCTTTTGTTAAGTATTTAATGTATGAAAAGGGTTATTCCTCTCATACAGTAGTTGCTTATCAAAAGGATCTATTTTTATTTTACGAATATCTGAACGATAAAATCAGTGATTTTGACTGGGATACGGTGGATAAAGACCTGATAAGGGGTTTTATCCTGAGTTTGACAATGAACAAAGAAAAAGCTACCACTGTTAATAGAAAACTTAGTGCTATACGTTCTTTTTATCGGTATATGCTTCGGTTAGGCTTTGTAAAGCATAATCCAACCGCCCAGGTTGTGGGTCCGAAAGTAAAAAAGAATCTGCCTGTATTTTTAAAGGAAGAGGAATTGGATCGATTAATAGATGAGATACAACCTGAAGAGGATGATGGCTCTTATGAGGCTTCGCAAAAAAGAATTATGTTATATTTGTTTTATTCGACAGGAATTCGTTGTTCTGAATTGTTGAATATAAAGGAAGAGGATATCGATTATTCTTTGAAGCAGATCCGGATACTCGGAAAACGTAATAAAGAACGGTTTATTCCGTTTGGAGAGGAGTTGGAAGAGATGTTGGATGACTATATCGAAAAAAAACATTGCATAGATTTTGAAAATCCTTATCTTTTTATTGGGAGAAAAGGAAAAAAAATATCATATTCGCAAGTGTATAACACAGTAAAAGAAAATTTATCTCAAGTGACGACGGTTCAAAAGAAAAGTCCGCATGTTCTGAGGCATACTTTTGCGACAGTTATGTTGAATAACGGAGCGCAATTGAATAGTGTAAAAGAATTATTGGGTCATGCTTCTTTGTCATCGACTGAAATTTATACCCATGTATCATTTGAGGAAATGAAAACTATCTATAAATCGGCTCATCCAAGAGCTACAAAAAAAAGGAGGTAGACCATGAAACTTAGTATTCAGGCTGTTCATTTTGAAATGGCAAAACATTTGGAAGAATTTATTCAAAAAAAAGTGGCTAAGTTAGATCAACACTACGATGATATCCTGTCTGTAGAAGTGACACTGCGGGTTGTAAAGCCTGAAAGTGCTATGAATAAGGAAGTTGGTATTCTCGTACATGTTCCTCAGAATGATCTTTATTCTGAAAAAACAGCTGATACTTTTGAGGAAGCTGTGGATGTAAATCTGGAAGCGTTGATCAAACAACTCACTAAATTGAAAGAAAAATCACGAGTGAAGTAAAAAAAATCGCTTAGATATTTGCAGAATTAAAAAAAACCTCTAATTTTGCACTCGCTTCACTGATACAAGTGAGGCGAACAAGCCTCTTTAGCTCAGTTGGCCAGAGCACGTGATTTGTAATCTCGGGGTCGTTGGTTCGAATCCGACA
>JBOFIZ010000209.1:0-4169 GCA_051650425.1 Bacteroidales bacterium | reverse complement strand
GATGATTTGTAAATAGCTACATTCACAAAATCTAAAGGCTGTTTACTGTTCCCATCCACAATCTTTCCTTCAATATTCCCGGCTATAAGCGGAATAGAGATAATTATAAATAATACCAATCCAACTAACTTTTTCATTTGTTTATCGCTCTGTAATTAATTAAAGGTTTCAAATATATTAAACATTATGACTTTATTAGTTGCGATTAGTTTAATTCAATTGTAAAACATATCTACTTTTTTGCCAGTTTTCGACCCATTCCTGTAAATATCCGGTCATGAAATGGTAAAGTCATATACCAGTATAACCTTCCCGGAATACCTTTCGGACGCATTGTTGCACATATCCTTAATGTCGGCCCTTCCAACATTGAAATGATCTTAAAATCCAACCAACCTTCTCCGGGCATCCACATTTCTGCATATAACAAAAGTCTTTTTTTATTTTTATCTGCAACTAATACACGCCAGAAATCAACGGTTTCTCCCGGATAAAGAATAGTTTTATGCGTGCGTCCACGTTTTATGCCCACCCCATGATCAAAAAGGTCTAAAAAGCCACGCAAACGCCACAACCAGTTTGCATACCACCAACCATTCTCTCCACCTGTTTGCCAAATTCTATCCAAAGCTTCCTCTACAGGAATTTCTAATACAGTATCCTGAATATGTTTATATACTCCGAATTTAGGTATATGTATCCGATCGTTTATCTTCCAGTTAATCCCGCTACTTGAAAAAGAATCCCGCCAGCTCGTAAAAACGTCATCATTTTCCTCTTTCTCATAAGCAAACTGTACAGCTGTATCATAATTGAGTAAATCTCTCGGAAACAGTTCCTGTATAAGATGCTCTGCACAAATCGTATTGTTCTTCATACTCTCTGTCAGATTCAAAGCTAATTTATAAGAGGTGGAAGTAACAAAATAAAGCCAATTTGCACATAATCTCGTACGTATTATGGGAAATACAAAGATATGCCGCTTTAAGCCTCTAACTTTAGCTACATGCAACAACATTTCTTTATAGGATAAGATATCTGGTCCTCCTATATCAAAATCACGGTTATAGGTATTTTCGTTTCCTAATACCGAAGTCAAATAAAACAATACATCACGAACTGCTATCGGCTGACATTTATTCTCCATAAACTCAGGAACCAGCATAACGGGTAGTTTTTCTACCAAATCACGTATAATCTCAAAAGATGCGCTCCCGCTTCCAATAACAATACCCGCATGTAAAACAGTCACGGCAAAATGATCAGAAGATTTCAATATATCCGCTGTTTCTTTACGCGACTCCAAATGTTTCGACAGATTCTTTTCATGATCAAAGCCACTTAAATAAATCACTTGTCGGATACGTGTCTCTTTTATCCGATTTACGAAATTTGTTGCAGCCTGTAATTCATCTTCCAGAAAATGGGTAGTAGAACCACTCATTGAATGAACAAGGTAATAAGCTACATCAAGATCTTCCGGAATAGCTGCTAATCCGGATCCTTTAACCAAATCACCTTCAATAAGATGTATCTGAGGATTCTGACGATATTCCTCAGGCATCCGCTTAATATCCCTGATCAGGCAGTACACCTGATGATTTGCGGCTAACAATAAAGGTAGCATACGCCCACCTATATAACCTGTGACTCCGGTAAGCAGAATATTCATATTCAAGTGTTTTAGAATAAGATAAAACATTCAAAAGAATGTATATGTTCAAGATTTAAAATCCATTATTCGATAAACTGAATCTAGTTAAAAGGTGTTATATACAAAACCTTATACAATAAAGTCATGAAGTATATAATCGACCATGCAAATAGCCGCGGACATGCCAATCACGAATGGTTGGAGAGTTATCACACTTTTAGCTTTGCAGGCTACTACAACCCTCATAAAATTCACTTTGGTGCATTACGCGTTTTAAATGACGATCGCGTTATGCCGGGAAAAGGATTTGATATGCACAAACATCAAAACATGGAGATACTTAGTATCCCTTTGCTAGGACATCTAAAACATCAGGATAGCATGGGAAATACAGAAGTGATTACTCCTGGAATGATACAAGTCATGAGTGCCGGGACAGGCATTACTCACGGTGAATTCAATGACAGTCTGACTGAGTTCGTTGAATTCTTGCAGATCTGGATTATCCCGAAAAGTGAAAACACAAAGCCCCGATATAATGACTATAATCTCAAAGAGAAACTAGCTCGTAATAAAATGCTCACAATAATAGCTCCTGATGATTCGGGGATAACATCAATAAATCAATATGCATGGGTTACTCTAGGGTTCAAAGATATGGGCGAACACTATCACTATAAGCTTCATGGCGAAAACATGGGTGCATATATGTTCGTTATTCATGGTCGGGTCGAAGTAGATGACAATACACTCAATGCACGCGATGGAATAGGCATTACCGATACAGAGGAATTTTTTGTCGAAGTTCGTGAAAATGCCTATCTCTTAATTATTGAAGTTCCAATGATAGAATTGAAATAAAAAACAAAGTCATATTAGAGATTAAAGAATCTCTAATATGACTTTGTTTTTATTATTTTCACAACCAACAGCTCGATCAATACAAGCCTTTTTCTTACATTTGCCCGATTTTACCTATTAAACAATATTCCAATGAAAGTATACAATCTTGCTGAACAGAATTCCGAATTAAACCGTTTCGTAGCCGAAATAAGAGATGTCAATGTCCAACATGACAGTCTGCGTTTTCGTCGTAATATCGAGCGTATCGGTGAAGTTATGGCTTATGAAATAAGTAAAACATTCCATTACAGTACAAAAGACGTACAAACACCTCTTGGCATTGCTCCCGTTAACACTGCAGACGACAAAGTTGTTATCGGCACCATCTTAAGAGCCGGACTTCCTTTCCATCAAGGTTTTCTTAGCTACATGGATAAAGCTGAAAACGCTTTTGTTTCAGCTTATAGAAAATACAAAGATGCTCTTAAATTCGAGATTAACATTGAATATATTGCATCTCCTCGTATTGACAATAAGACATTAATCTTAACTGACCCTATGCTTGCTACAGGTAGCTCAATGGAGTTAGCATTAGGTGCTATGTTAACAAAAGGAAATCCTGATCACATCTACCTTGCTGCGATTATTGCCAGCCAACAAGCTGTTGACTATCTCCAAAAAGTAATCAAACACCCAAATGTAACTCTATGGGTTGCCGCTATTGATCCTCAAATTGATGAACACTCATACATTATTCCGGGCTTGGGTGACGCAGGTGATTTAGCTTATGGCGAAAAAGAATAACTTACATCCTTATATACAGATATAAAAAAACCACTCTCAGAAATTCTGAGAGTGGTTTTTTTATATCTGTTTGTGATATCAGACAAAGACTATTCTACACCTGCCAATTCAGGGTCAATCAATAAACGTCCGCAATATTCACATACGATGATTTTCTTACGTAATTTCACATCCAATTGTCTTTGTGCAGGAATTTTGTTGAAACATCCACCACAAGCATCACGTTGGATATAAACGATAGCAAGACCGTTTCTTGCTCCTTTACGAATACGTTTGAAGGCTGTCAATAAGCGTGGCTCTACAGTAGATTCTACTTTTTTAGCTTTTTCGCGAAGACGCTCTTCATCTTGTTTCGTTTCCATAACGATATCATCCAATTCAGCTTTCTTCGATTCTAAATCAGCCAATCTATCGTCAAGTTGCTTTTTACTTCTATCGTAATCGTCAGATTTAGTTTTTGACAAAGAAGTAAATTCTTTGATTCTTTTCTCACAAAGTTCAATTTCCAGATTTTGGAATTCGATCTCTTTCGAAAGGAAATCATATTCTTTGTTGTTGCGAACATTCTCTTGTTGAGTTGTATATTTCTCAATCAATTCTTTAGCAGCAACAATCTCTTGTTTCTTTGCAGCAAGAGAATCTTTTAGTTCAGTGACTTCGTTCTTGATATTTTGAATACGAGTCTCTAAACCGGCAACCTCATCCTCAAGGTCCTGAACCTCTAAAGGTAATTCACCGCGAAGAGTCTTAATTCGGTCAATCTCCGAAAGAATCGATTGAAGATCCCAAAGAGCTTTCAATTTTTCTTCAACAGTAAGCTCTACACCTTCTGCTTTCGTTTTTGTAGCCATACGTTTCTTATATGTAA
>JBOFIZ010000208.1:0-7949 GCA_051650425.1 Bacteroidales bacterium | reverse complement strand
TGAAGTGGGAAGGTACGTTCGTTAAACCGGAGTACAATCAGTATGCGGCAATCATGGATCGTTTTCATCCGACAAACAATCCGAACGGGACATTGCCTCGTGCGACAATCAGTGATCCGAACAATAATAAACGTGCATCTGATTACTATGTGGAAAAAGGTGATTATCTGCGTTTGAAGAACCTGACAGTAGGTTATACGTTCAAAGGTGAGTGGATGCAAAAACTGAGAATACAAAATATGCGTGTGTACGCAACAGCTCAAAATCTCTTCACGATTACAAAATACTCAGGGCTGGATCCTGAATTAGGTGAAACTTATGCAGATGACGTAGATTCATTCGGTGTAAGAGAGATCGGAGTTGACCGTGGACAGTTTCCACAGGCAAGATCTTATATAATGGGAGTTAGTGTAAACTTCTAATAATTATCTTTTCAAATCTAAATCAAAAGAGCTCTGGCTCACAGCCGGATTAATAATGTGTTGTGTTTAAGAAAATGTGAGAACCGGAGCTCTTTTTATAAAACTTCAATCAGAAAATGAAACTCAATAAATATATCGTTGTTGCCTTGGCTGCAATATCACTTGTGTCTTGTGACTTGAATAAAGAACCTTATGGACCATCGTCGTTCTGGACATCCGAGGCTGAAGCATTAAGAGGTTTGAATGCTGTTTATGCTCCTTTGTATGAAGAAGAGGGATATGGTCGGGGACATTGGTGGTTTGGTGCTGCTAGTGATGATATGATTATCAATAGTAATAAAACAGCTGACTTGAATATGACAGAGTTCACTACATCTGTCAACTCCTCAAGCGGGAATTACAGCAACTGGAAATACATGTATCGCGTGATCAAAAGAGCGAATGATGTAATTGCGAATGTCCCGAAAGTGAATATGAGCGAAAGCAAGAAAAAGCAATTTATCGGTGAAGCTCATTTTATGGCAGCTTTTGCATATTTTCATTTGGCAAAACGCTACGGAGGATTACCGTATTATGATTATACGAAGCCACAGGAAACGAATAAACCTCGTGAGACAAAGGAACAGACATACAAGAATATGGAGGCACACTTATTGCAGGCTATCTCAATGTATGATGAGCTGGGATTATGGAAAAGAACAGATGCTGATTTCGGTCGCCCTAATTTAGGTGCTATGTATGGCTTGCTGGCGAAAGTATATGCGCATTGGGGTAAATTTGATTTAGCAAAAGAAATGTCAGAGAAAGTCCTTGAGCGTTCGGAATATGAATTGGCTCCTTCATTTAAGAAATTGTTTTCGGTAGAGGGGGAAAAGTCATCGGAGGTTCTTTTGAATCTTGGGAATAAAACCGGTATGCCGGATAATGGGACGGTTGCAGGAATTATCACGTTATCAAAACGTTTTACAGGTGGTAAAGGTTGGAACTATTTTGCACCGACACAGAGCTTGGTTGATGCTTATGAAAAGGATGACGAAAGACGTTCGACTACTTTTGTCGCTCCGGGTGATATGTTTGGTCTGAAAGATAATTTGCAAGAAGTGACAAGCGAAAATATCGGGGATTTAGCTACAGGATATATGTGTGTAAAATATAGTCAAAACTACCTGAATATGAATGTGTATGATTGGCGTTCAGGTAATGATCAACCGTTGTTGCGTCTGTCGGACATATATTTGATTTATGCAGAATCGGTTATGCAGTTAGCCGGAGCGAACTACCAGAACAGAATGGTGGAGGTGCCGGCAGCGGCTGAAGCATTAAATGCAGTAAGACGTCGTGCATTCCGTGTACAGGATAATTCGAAAGATGTACCTGCTACATTTGAAAATCTGATGGCTGAACGCAGACGTGAGTTGGCTTACGAAGATGAACGTCATTATGATCTGGTTCGCTGGGGTGCAGCTAAGGATATTTATGGCGCTGCCACATTGGAGTCAGATCCACGTGGACCGCGTAACTTTGTACCTGGTCAGCATGATCATTTCCCGATACCACAAAATGAAATAGATAATACGAACGGATTGCTGATTAATAATCCGGCACCGGGGTATTCTAGTTTTGAATAGACCATGAATAATTACATAATATTGTGTTGTTTATTTGCCTCAATGCACACCCATGATTAGGTGAGCTCTTTTATTCACGAAAACGGATGATCTGTTTGATGGCTTAGGCAAATCAACAAATCATCCGTTTTCATATTTAAAAACCCATTATCAGATAAAACGATTATGAGAAAAATATATTTATTGGTAGCATTATTTGCTGTTACTGTATGTACGACACAAGCACAGAGTCGTCGTGATAAAGAACAAACCTATACATTGGACAATCCTTACGAGACAGTGATTGTTCAGCCGGTAAAAGGCAAGAAGGTGAAGAACGTAATTCTGATGATCGGAGACGGTATGAGTCTGATGCATCAATATTCGGCATGGACCGCTAACGGAGGCAAGCTGAATATCGAGAACTGTCCGATCGTAGGATTGTCCAAGACTTATTGTGCCAATAAACTGATTACGGATTCAGGAGCTGCGGGTACAGCAATGGCTACCGGGAAGAAAACGAATTATCACAGTGTAGGTGTAGATACAAACGGAAATCCACTTCCGTCGCTGACTGATATTGCAAAAGATAAAGGATTGTCGGCAGGTGTAGTCGTAACATGTCGATTAAATGATGCTACTCCGGCTGCTTTTTGCGCAAATAGTGTAGATCGGGATGATGCAGAAAAAATTGCAGCAGATTATTTAGATTGCAATGTTGATTTTATTTTCGGCGGAGGCAGTAAACATTTTACACAACGAACAGATAAAAGAAATCTGGTTGAAGAGTTTAAAGTAAAAGGATATCAAACGCCTCAGTCCTGGGATGCATTGAAAGATATTAAACAACTGCCGGTATTTGCAGCAGTTGATACGTTGGATTTACCTGTACCGTCCATGCGTGGAGATATCTTGGGAGATGCATCAATGAAAGCAATTGAACTTTTGAGCAAGAATAAGAAAGGTTTCTTTCTAATGGTTGAGGGTTCTCAATTGGATGATTACGGACATTTTAATGATCTGGATCTGCTAATGCAAGAGGTCCATGATTTTGATCGTACAGTTGGTCGTATATTACAGTGGGCTGAGAAAGATGGTGAAACATTAGTTATCGTTACAGCTGACCATGAAACAGGTGGATTGACATTAGTAGGCGGTGATAAAAATGCGAATACAATTGTCGGGAAATTCTCAACAGGAGGACACAGCGGAGTAATGGTTCCTGTATATTCGTATGGACCGGGATCACAGGACTTCGGCGGGATTTATGAGAATACGTCTATCTTTGATAAAATCAAGAAATTATTGAAATTATAAGAAGCTGAATTGAATTAATTCACGGTATGTATAATCTTAATTCAAGATATTATTAAATCTAATTCAGTTTACATGATAAGCTAAGGCATGTATTATTCCTAATAGGATGATACATGCTTTTTTATTTATTACGCGAATAGTTATATAAGGTTTTATTTTATAAATTGGCAAAATTGAAAATAAGAATAGAGTATTTAAATAAAAAATGATAATTTTGCGACCCAAAGTAAGCTTAAATATATCATGGGTCAATTTGATTATATCATAGTCGGAAGTGGATTAGCTGGACTTTATAGTGCATATAAAGCGGCAAAACATGGAAGAGTCGCGTTGGTGACAAAGTCAAACCTACGTGAAAGTAATTCTTACTTTGCTCAAGGCGGAATTGCTGCTGTTACTGGAGAAGAAGATGATCCGAGTTTACATTTTCTGGATACTATGATCGCAGGTCGCGGATTATGTGAAGCACCAATCGTAAATATTCTGGTAAATGAAGGACCGGTACGTATTCAAGAGCTTATTCGTGACGGAATGGTATTTGATACCGAGAACGGAGCTCTTTCACTGGGACTGGAAGGAGGACATCATCGGAATCGTATTCTTCATGCGGGAGGAGACTCAACAGGAAGAATGATAACAGAGTTTCTGATTGGTAAAGTGGAAAAAGAAAAACACATTCAGATTTTTGAAAATTTGTCAGTCATTGATTTGCTGACAGAAGATAACTGTTGTTATGGCGTGAGAGCCTGGTGCGAGATGGAAGAACGAGAAAAGCTATTTTATGGGCATCATGTATTTCTGACTTCAGGTGGAGCATCGGCAATTTATAGCAGAACTACAAATCCGGAAACAACTATCGGAGATGGAATCGCACTGTGCTATAATGCAGGATGCCGGGTTATGGATATGGAGTTTATTCAATTTCATCCGTCAGCACTTTATCTGGAGAATTCTTCAAAGGCTTTCCTTATTAGTGAGGCAGTAAGAGGTGAGGGAGCTCATTTATTCAATGATGCAGGAGAGCGCTTTATGTTGCCTAAACATGAATTGGCAGAACTTGCACCGCGGGATATTGTGGCACGGTCAATTTTCAAAGAGATGCTTCGGGATAAGAAACCATATGTTTATTTATCCTTGAAACATTTGGATGAAGAGAAAATAAAACTACGCTTTCCGACAATCTATAAACGATGTCAGGAGCAAGGTCTTGATCTGACAAATAAAATTCCGGTTGCTCCGGCAGCTCACTATACTGTGGGTGGAATTATTACAGATGCTTTCGGGAAGACAGATGTGAATCGTTTGTATGTTTGCGGAGAACTGGCTGCCACAGGTATAATGGGGGCCAATCGTTTGGCTTCTAATTCTCTGCTGGAATGTCTGGTATTTGCTCACAGGGCCATAGAAGATACTCTGAATATTGGAAAACAACAGGCTTTTCCAAATTTTAAGCTACGATACTATAAAGATTCAAGTAAAATAGAGCATTTTTGCAAACTGAAGGCAGAGATCGCTGATTTAATGAATTATCATTCGGGGATTATTCGCTCGGAGTTGTTATTGAAAGAAGGGCTTTCCTTTATTGAAGATAAAATGAAAAAGCTATCAGCCGAAGCGGAGTACTATGATGAGGCTGCTCGGAAGTTGCTGACTGTAGCGTCGCTTATTATGAAACCTGCTATGTTCAGAAAAGAGAGCAGAGGAGGACATTACAGAGAGGATTATCCGTCAGAGAATGAAGAATATAAGGTTCATTCAATTCAGCAAAAAGATAAGGATCTAAGGACTTGTCAAGTACAACAAGAAATATTCAAACACAATTTATTATATCATTATGACTACACAATACACTAATCTGATTGATAAATTAATCGATCTGGCATTGGAAGAAGATATTCATACAGGAGACATAACAACCGAATCAATTATTCCGGAATCGTCACAAGCAATAGCAACTATGACAGCTAAAGCTGATGGTGTAATTTCAGGACTCAACGTAATCAAAAAAGTGTTTGAACGTTTTCAGAAAGATCTTGTATGGACTCCTTTTGTAAAAGACGGGGATCATGTGAAAAAAGGAGATGTTATTCTTCGTATCGAAGCAAGTTATCCGACTCTTTTGAGAGGAGAGCGTTTGTCGTTGAATATTTTTCAACGTATGTCGGGTATTGCAACCGAAACAAATAAATACGTAAAAGAACTGAGTAATACAAATACACAGCTATTGGATACGCGTAAAACGGCACCAGGTCTTCGTGTATTGGATAAGTTGGCTGTTAAACATGGCGGTGGAACGAATCATCGTATGGGATTGTATGATATGGTTATGATCAAAGATAATCATATCAAAATGGCAGGATCTATTACAAAAGCAGTGGAACAGGTTCGTCAGAATGTTCCGGCTGAAATTAAGATAGAAGTAGAAACAACCACTCTGGCTGAGGTGCAGGAAGCGTTGGATTGTAAAGTTGATATCATTATGCTTGATAATATGAGTAATGAAACAATGACACAAGCAGTTCAACTTATTGGAGGAAGAGCGAAAACAGAAGCTTCCGGTAATATGAATATTCCTCGTCTGAAAGAAGTTGCATCAACAGGTGTTGACTTTATTAGTGTAGGTGCATTAACACATACGGTTTCGGCAATGGATATCAGTATGAATATTCAGGTTCAATAACCCTAATAGAGTAGCAGAATGGAAAAACAAGCATTGATAGAAGCGATTGAGAAACTGAAGAAAGAAAAAAATGCCATTGTTCTGGCACACTATTATGCGCATCCCGACGTACAGGATATTGCTGACTTCTTAGGAGATTCATTGGAACTTTCGCGAAAAGCAGGCTCTACAGATGCCGATATTATTGTTTTTTGTGGTGTTCATTTTATGGCAGAGACTGCTGCTATAATCTCACCTGATAAAAAAGTACTGATACCGGCTTTGCGTGCAGGGTGTTCATTAGCCGAAAGTATAGAAGGAGAAGATTTGAGGGAGTGGAAACAAGCGAACCCTGACGGGATCGTTGTCAGCTATGTGAATACTACAGCTGAGGTGAAAGCCGAAACAGATTATTGCTGTACTTCTGCTAATGCTTTGAAAGTAATTAAGCATTTACCTGCAGATAAAAAAATTCTATTTTGCCCGGACTATAATTTAGGTAGCTATATCCAAAAAGTGACCGGACGTAAGATGGAAATATGGAGAGGGAATTGCTGTGTGCATCAAAAGATTACGACAGATATGATTGTTCGTAAAATAGAAGAGTATCCCGATGCGGATATTTTGATTCATCCGGAATCAATTTGCTCACACGATGATCGTATATTGAATACACCTGTATGTTACTTGTATTCAACATCGGGTATTATTCGTCATGCAAAAGAATCACCTAAAAAGAGATTTGTAATTGCAACAGAGAATG
The DNA here is from genome assembly GCA_051650425.1 of Bacteroidales bacterium. Lineage (GTDB taxonomy): Bacteria > Bacteroidota > Bacteroidia > Bacteroidales > UBA7332 > UBA7332. The sequence continues at coordinate 1,181 of JBOFIZ010000208.1, read as the reverse complement.
AAACTATACATAAACTCCAAAAAGATAATCCGGATAAAGAGTTTATACCGGTTGATTCTAAAACAATCTGCGGATCAATGAAACGAGTAACCTTGCAGGGTGTTTACGAGGCTTTGATGGAAGAGAAATATGAAGTTAAAATAGCTCCTGAAATTTGTGAGAAAGCACTTTTGCCTATTCAGCGAATGATGGAAATAGGATAATATCAGAAATAACGCTTAATGGACTGACTATTTGATGTCGAATTCTGTTAGGCGTTATTTTTTTTGATCTGTTTCAGAAATAAGGAATCATGACCGGAATGCTTTTTCTGGTTTTAAAATTATAGAATAAAAGATGGATAAAAAGAAACGATGTTTACGAACAGTGCTGGTAGTTACAGCGTGTATGTTTGCTTGTACAATCCACGCACAAGGTTTTTTGCAAGGATTGAATAAAGACAAATTAAAAGAATCACTTCAGAATGTGGTTGAGAATGTAGCGAGTGAACATATTCGCTTTAATATAACAGGTGAGTGGATTTATAAAGGGACAACGGTGAATCTTAAATCTTCGAATCAACTTGCAAATATAGGCTCGCAGGTGCTTGGTAATACATTGGATACTAAGATAAATGAACAATTATCTAAGATCGGCGTAAAACCAGATATGATGCGAATGACTTTTAATTCAGATTCGACATTTCAGGCTACAACGGATCAGAGAGAAATAAAAGGCACATATTCCTATAACTTATCGTCGCAAGAACTTACTTTGGTGATTGCTAAAACATTACCAGTTAAAATAGCAGTTGAGGTGAAAGCTACGAATATTGAATTTTTATTTGATACAGAAGGACTATTGACAATATTAAAGAAAATAGGAAATACAGTACAGATAAAGGCGTTGGAGAGTTTGACAGCGTTACTGAATAATTATGATGATATGCAAGTCGGTCTAACATTTAATGCAGCTGACGGTCGTAAGTTAGAGGATATGATCGGAAAATAAACAGAAATGTTTTGTTGAAGCTGATTTAAATTATTGTGTTTGTCGAACTATCTTTTTTATATAGTGTTTTTCTAATACTAAATAGAATAAATTATTGTTCTGAGTATTAAAATAACAATGTATATTATGGAGAATTCTTCAAAATTCAACCACAAACTTTTTTCGACAATATTGTTCGGTTTAAGAATGAT
>JBOFIZ010000207.1:0-15618 GCA_051650425.1 Bacteroidales bacterium | reverse complement strand
CGCTAAATAAATAGGACGGAAGAATCATTACTCCGGCTATTTCAATAGCAGCTAAGTAAACATGCTCGGATAAAACAACGATGAATACAAAAAACTGCATTAAAAGACTTGATGCAAAAAGTGAATTTACAGGTGATTCGTGTTTATTTTCTTTGCCGAATATTCGGGGGAGTATATTTGCTTTGGCTGAGGTATAAGGAACTTCAGCGCATAGAATTGTCCAGGCAATCCATCCACCCAATATAGAAAATATAATACTGATAAGTACAAAAATAGCACCCCAATGTCCGACTGCTGCTTCTAATACATAAGGAACAGAAGGGTTTGGAAGCAGCGCTAATTCGGGTTGTCGTAAAATTCCATAAGATAATATACTTAGCATCAGATAGAGAAACAAAGCGAGAATGAAGCCAATTACCCCGGCTCTTCCTATGTCTTTGCGGTGTTTGGCTCTGCCTGAAACGACTACGGCGCCTTCAACTCCGATAAAGCACCAAAGTGTTACAAGCATGGTGCTTCTTATTTGTTGTGTCAGACTTCCTAAACCGAGATTTTTGCCCCAAAAATCCCAGGTTAGATTATCGGTTTTGAAGAATATCAATAAAATGACAATAATGAGAGTAAGTGACGTGAATTTCAATATGGATACGACGGCATTGATCACTGCCGCCTCTTTGATGCCGGAAGCAACAATGCCAAACATGCACCAGATGAGTATTGAACTTAATAACCAGGTTTGCCAGCCATAGTTGAGTAATACGGGAAAGAAGAAACCCAGCGAATCGTTGAGCATAACGGCAAAAGCTACATTCCCCATGGCCGCACAAAGCCAGTAACCCCAGGCAACATTAAATCCGATATAGTTTCCAAAGCTTTCCTTAGCATATTGATATATACCTAAATTTAACTCAGGTCGCAAATCTGATAAGGTCTTGAAGGTAAGTACAAGAAATAAAACACCGATTCCCGATATTATCCAGGATATAATTGTAGCACCCAGTCCGGCACCAGCAGCCATGTTTTGAGGAATCGCGTAGATGCCCCCTCCGATCATCGAACTAAAAACAATCGCTGTAAGTCCGACCAAACCAAGTTTTCGACTTTCTTCAGACATCTTCAATCTAGTTTCAAAGGTTTATAATAATCTTTATGCTAAAGAAAAAACATCTGATGAATTCTATTTGTTTTGATTTTCTGTTTTTATAAGATTCGCATTTCGTTATGGATTCGTTTTTTTAGTATATTTTCTTTTCGTATGAGTTAAAGCTATTTGTCCAACCTTCTTTTTTATAGTAACTTTGTGTATTACAATTAATGTCAGACGAATTGAGATTTAAACAAAATATATGCAACAATATCCTTCACAGCTTTTAGAGAAAGCCGTTAATGAATTTTCAAAACTTCCGGGTATAGGACGAAAAACAGCGTTGCGTTTGGTGTTGTTTTTGCTGCGTCAGGATCCGGAAATGGTATTCGGATTCGGCAATACATTAATCGAGCTCCGACGCGATATAAAATACTGCAAAGTATGTCATACAATCTCAGATACAGAAATTTGTTCGATTTGTTCGGATCCGAATCGCGAACAAGGAATTATCTGTGTTGTGGAGAATATAAAAGAAGTAATGGCCATCGAAAATACCCGCCAATTCAGAGGTTATTATCATGTTTTGGGTGGGGTGATTTCGCCGATGGATGGGGTCGGTCCAAATCATCTGCAAATAGATAGCCTGGTGAAAAGAGTTGAGTCGGGAGAAATAAAAGAGGTTGTTTTAGCTTTAAGTACCACTATGGAGGGTGATACAACCAATTTTTATATTTATCGTAAATTAGTGCATACAGGTGTGACGATCAGTACGATTGCCCGGGGCGTTTCTATTGGTGATGAGATTGAATACACGGATGAGGTGACTTTAGGGCGTTCGATAGCTAATCGTGTTTCTTTTCAGGAAACCTTCAGAATCTGATAAATATACCGAATGTTTTAATATATGTTTAATTGAGTGTGTATTTCGTGCTTATATAGCTTATTTAAGCGTTTTTTTGTTAGTTTTATACGCTTAAATAAGGTAAAAGTTAAATCAAATAAAAATAGAATGATTCTTACCGGTTGTGAATTTGGGAGATATTAACTGTTATGATCGATTTATGGATCGCATGTAGCAGCGGCATGGTGGAGTTACAGCGGGAAGAAAAGGAAAATTTGGACGAAGTATGAGGGAATATTTGGGCTTTCAAAAAAATGATGTGGAAATAAGGGCATTAGAGCCGGAGGATTTAGGTTGTTTTTTGAAGTGGGAAAATGATACTGAAATTTGGGGTTTCGGGGCGCAGATTCAACCATTGTCGCGTTTTCTTGTACGTGAATATTTGAATCAATCATTGAATTCTGATATAATGAGCATGAAGCAAGTTCGCTTTGTAATAGAGTATAAAGGCGAAGTGGCGGGTTGTATAGATTATTTTGATTACGATTCGCTGAATCGTCGTGCTTCAATGGGTATTCTGATTGATCAAAAGTACAGAAAAATGGGTATTGCTTCTCAGGCAATAGCATTATTGTTAGAGTATGGATATAATTATTTGAATTTGCATCAGGTCTATGTGCATATTCCAACCGACAACTTACCATCGATAAAATTATTTGAATCATTGGAGTTTCAATGTGTAGGAGAGTTGAAAGATTGGGTTTATCGCAGTGGAAATTATCATCATGTGAAGTTGTTTCAATATATATTTAAATAAGCAGCTATTGTTTGTGATGTGCGATTTAAGCAGTCGGGAATAATACGCTAAAAAATTAAAACAGAATATTATTTTGTTTTTAAAGTTATTTTATTGATTATTCGGGTATATAAATCATGTATTTATGTACTCAAATGATCTAAACTATTATTTTTGCATTTGTATTACCTTGTAGATTATAACTATGAATAAAAGAAATACCCAAATTATTATTGGTGTTTTGGTTGTTTTGCTTGTAGCCGGTATTGGCTATATCTTAAAGCAGCAATCAACCATTTCGGACATGTCTCAACAATTCGATATACAGAAAGAGGAATTGGAGCAGGAGTATGAACAGTTAGCAGTTCAGTATGAAGGATATAACAATTTAAGTGTTAAGAATGATTCTTTAATTGATTTGCTTGATAACGAAAAGGTTAAGGTTCAACGTTTGCTTGAGGAGCTGAAAACAGTGAAAGCAACCAATGCCCGCAGAATAAACGAATTGAAAAAAGAATTGAGTACATTACGTGCGATAATGCGTAGTTACGTAATTCAGATTGATTCGCTGAATCAGGCTAATGCTCAGCTTCGTAAAGAAAATGCAGATGTAAAATCTAAATATTCTGCTGCTACACAAACGGTTTCTCAACTATCTAAAGAAAAAGAGCGGTTGACAGAAAAGGTTGATCTGGCTTCACAATTGAACGCTGTGAATATAGCAGCTGCTGCGATTGATAAAAGAGGAAAGGCAACTCCGCGAATTAATCGTGCAACAGATATTAAAATAACGTTTACATTGGCTCGTAATATAACTACGAAAGTCGGTGAGAAATATGTGTATGCACGTATTACGAAACCAGACGGGGATGTATTGATTAAAAACCGGGGAGATGTATTTAAGTTTGAGAATAAGGAGATCGCTTTTTCATGTCGTAAAATGATTGAGTTTACGGGAGAGGAGCAGGATGTAACTTTATACTGGAATATTGAAGAGTTTTTATATCCGGGAGATTATCGCGTGGCTTTGTTCTGTGATGGTAATGAGATAGGAAATGCTTCGTTTTCGATGAAGAAATAAGCATAGAAAGATAAAAAGAAAGGCTGTCTGTAAGCATGTTGCTTAGAAGACAGCCTTTTTTTTGTTTAGTTATTGATGTTGTCCGATTAGTTTAACGAGATGATCAGCAGATATTACTCCGGAGTGTCTCCAAACGACTTCACCTTTTTTGAAAAGGAGTAAAGTAGGTACAGATTGAATGCGATATTGAAGAGATAATTCCTCATTTTTATCGACGTCAATTTTTATAACTGTAGCTTTATCTCCAATTTTGGTTTTAAACTCTTCGAGTATCGGAGACATCATTTTGCATGGTCCGCACCACGTAGCAAAGAAATCGACTAATGTTAGTCCTTCCCCATTAATTATTTCTTGAAACTTATCCATAATTCAAAAATTTAAGATTAGTTCGATATGTGAAATTTGTTTGTTATACAACAATGAATTCTTCGTAATAGTTTTGAGATAAAAAAATATTTATAGATCGTTTCCTTAAATATACTTTTTAGCTATCGTTTTCTTTCTGCAAATCGGTAATACATAGCTCTTTTTTTTATAAGTTTGTAGTCTGAATTAAATAGGAGAAGTGTGTTCTGAAATGAAGTGCTTTATGTGCTCATTCTGAAAGGATCAGATAGCTTCTTTTAGTGTAAATGAATTGATAATTAAAAAGATATATACCTATGAAATTTGTAGTTTCAAGCAGCGATTTTTTAGCACATTTGCAAACAATTGGACGGGTAATTAACAGTAAGAATACGATTCCTATCTTAGATAGTTTCTTATTTACGCTGGATGAGGATGTATTGACTGTCAGAGCATCTGACGGAGAAACAACATTAGAGACCTCTTTGCGTGTAGCTGATGCAGAAGGTAGCGGTTTATTCGCTATACCTGCGAAAATGTTGCTTGATCCGATCAGAGAGTTACCAGAGCAACCATTGGTATTTGAGATTAATGATACAAATCTGGAGGTGTTTATTTTCTTCCAGAACGGACGTTACAATTTAATCGGGCAGAGTGGAGAAACTTATCCTCAGGCTCCGGCTTTGGGTGAGAATAACCTAAGCTTGAATATGGAAGTTGATGCTCTTTTGAGTGGTGTTACAAAAACACTTTTTGCAACAGCTGATGACGAATTACGTCCGGTTATGAATGGTATCTTCTTTGATATCGAGCAAGACTGTCTGACATTTGTAGCATCGGATAGCCATAAATTGGTTCGCTGTAAGAATTTTTCAATTAAATCGGCTGTTAAATCATCATTCATATTGCCAAAGAAACCGGCAAATATGTTGAAAAATATTCTTCCGAAAGAAGACGGAAATGTAGCCGTTCAATTTGATGATCGCAATGCATACTTTACATTCTCTACGTATCGTATGATTTGCCGTTTGATCGAAGGTCGTTTCCCAAATTACAATGCGGTTATTCCTCAGTCGTCCCCATTTAAATTAATTGTTGATCGTCAGGGATTAATAGCAGCACTTCGCCGTGTATCGCATTTCTCGAATCAGGCTAGTAATTTGATCAAGCTTCAGATATCAGAAGGTCAGATTGTAATTTCAGCACAGGATATTGATTTCTCTACAGCAGCTGAAGAAAAAATAATGTGTCAGTATAGCGATAAGCCTATAAATATTGGATTCAAATCATCTTTTTTGATTGAAATTCTGAATAATATTAATTCAACAGATGTTTGTCTGGAGTTGACTGACTCATCTCGCGCAGGTGTTTTAACTCCATTGGAACAAGATGCAGATGCAGATCTATTGATGTTGCTTATGCCAATGATGTTGAATGACTAAAAAATAAACTTATGGAGTTAAATCTAAAAAATCCGATCATCTTTTTTGATCTGGAGGCTACAGGTATTAATATAACATCGGATCGTATTGTAGAAATCTGTTATGTGAAAGTATTCCCTAACGGAGATCAGGAGATTAAAACAAGACGTTTAAATCCTGAAATGCCTATTCCGGCTGAAGCAACGGCGGTACATGGAATTACGGATGAGATGGTGGCCGATTGTCCGACATTCAAATCAATAGCAAAGAGTTTAGCTCAGCAAATCGAAGGATGTGATTTAGCAGGTTATAATTCAAATCGTTTCGATATACCTCTTTTGATGGAAGAGTTCCTGAGAGCCGGAGTGGATATTGATTTAAGTAAACGTAAGTTTATTGATGTGCAAACGATTTTCCATAAAATGGAACAACGGACTTTATCGGCAGCGTATAAATTTTATTGTGAAAAAGAATTAGTGGATGCGCACAGTGCGGAAGCTGATACGATTGCAACTTATGAGATTTTAAAAGCACAGCTGGACCGATATCCGGATTTGCAAAATGATATGGCTTATTTAGCTGATTTTTCGCGTCAGAACCGAAATGTGGATTTCGCCGGCCGAATCGTCTTAAATGATGATGACGTAGAGGTGTTTAATTTTGGAAAATACCGTGGAAAACCGGTAGTAGAGGTTTTGAAAGGTGATCCGGGATATTACGGTTGGATGATGCAGGGCGACTTTGCATTGCACACCAAAAAGATCTTGACTAATATAAAATTACGCGAGTTTAGTAAATAACAAAGAAAATCAAATTACAAGTTATGGATATGTCTTCTTCTTTTCAGGGGTAAGTGTCTGTAACTTGTAATTTCTTTATAAGGATTATGCTTAAAGGTAAGAATATTTTATTAGGCGTAACCGGAAGTATAGCAGCTTACAAAGCAGCGCATTTAATTCGTCTTCTGGTAAAAAAAGGTGCAACGGTGCAGGCTTTAATGACTCCTGCCGGTAAGGAGTTTATCACTCCGCTAACTTTATCAACCTTGACAGGGCGTCCTGTGTACAGTGATTTCTTTTCAGAAAAAGATGGACGATGGCATAGTCATGTAAGTCTTGGATTATGGGCTGATGCGATGCTGATTGCTCCGGCAACGGCATCAACTATGGGTAAAATGGCTCATGGAATAGCAGATAATCTTTTAGTGACTTGCTATATGTCTTGTAAAGCACCGGTGTTTATAGCTCCTGCAATGGACCTGGATATGTATGCTCATCCATCAACTCATGCTAATTTGGATTTGTTACGCTCGTTTGGTAATTATATTATCGAACCTGCAGCAGGAGAGCTGGCAAGCGGATTAGTAGGAAAAGGGCGAATGGATGAACCTGAAAATATTGTGGCTTATCTGGAAAACTATTTTGCATCTAAACAGGATCTGAACGGAAAAAAAATAGTGATAACTGCCGGACCTACTTACGAAAAGATTGATCCGGTAAGGTTTATCGGTAATTACTCTTCAGGTAAAATGGGTTTTGCATTGGCTGAGACATGTGCCGATGCCGGTGCGGATGTAACGCTGATAGCAGGACCTGTAGATATAAAAACAATTAATCCGGCCATCAAACGTATTGATGTGGAGTCTGCTTCACAAATGTACGAAGCAACAATGTCAGAAACCACAGATGCCAATGCAGTCATTCTTTGTGCAGCTGTTGCTGATTTTACTCCTGTAGATCGTGCAGACGAGAAAATCAAGCGCGAAAAAGAGGATATGACTATTACGCTAAAGCCGACTCAGGATATTGCAGCTGCAGTAGGAGCAAACAAAAAAGAAGGTCAGGTTTTGGTTGGTTTTGCTTTGGAAACCCAAAATGAGCAAAATAATGCGATGGCAAAACTGGAGAAAAAGAATTTAGATTTTATCGTTTTAAATTCGTTGAGAACTCCGGGTGCAGGTTTTAAAGTAGATACAAATCAAGTGACCATTATTGAGCGTAATGGAAATCAGACTGCTTTTGAATTAAAATCTAAACAATCTGTAGCACAGGATATTGTATCGGTACTTAAATCGTATTTGATAAAATAAGGAGGTTAGAAAATTTTTTAACCCGTTAGTGCGGAATGTAACTAAGACAGGCCTGAATCAGAAGTGTAATTGCTGTTTTGATTCTTTATGCGCAAATGAATAATGACCTATGATAAAATCATTATATATACGCAACTTTGCATTAATTGATTCTTTAGAGATCGAATTTAGAAAAGGATTTACCACAATCACGGGTGAAACCGGAGCCGGAAAATCAATCATCCTGGGTGCATTGTCTCTTATTTTAGGACAACGGGCCGATTCGAGATCAATAAAAAATGGAGAAGTAAAAAGTGTAATTGAAGGTGCTTTTGATATTTCTGCTTATTCACTTGAAAGCTTTTTTCAAGTCAATGAGATTGATTATGATGCTTCGCATTGTATTTTACGCAGGGAATTGCTTCCGGGAGGAAAATCAAGAGCTTTTGTGAATGATACTCCGGTTAATCTGAATCAGCTGAAAGAGTTAGCGGTTCAGTTAATTGATATACACTCGCAACATCAGAATCTCTTATTATCGGATGCTTTGTATCAGTTGAGAGTTCTCGATACTTTGGCAGGATCATTAAATGATCTGTCAGCATATCAGGATTTATACAGACACTATAAATCTAAGAAAAGAGCACTGAATAAACTCAAAGAGAATTTAGCAAAAAATCGTCAGGAAGAAGATTATTTGCGTTTTCAGTTTGAGCAACTTGATCAGGCTGATCTGAAAGAGAACGAACAAGAGCTCTTAGAACAGGAGCTAGACTCTTTAACGCATGCCGAAGAGATCAAAGGTGGTCTGTTTAAGATTAATCAGATTTTATCAGGAGATGAAGGTGGAGTAGTGTCTTATCTCAAAGAATGCATTACTACAGCAGCTTCTCTGCAACGGGTTTATCCCCGTATCAATGATCTGTATGAAAGATTGCAAAGTAATCTGATTGACTTAAAAGATATAGCTGCAGAAGCAGAGTCGAATGCCGAGCATATAGAATATGATCCGGAGAGACAGATCTGGATACAAAGCAGATTGGATACGATCTACTCTTTGCAGCAAAAGCATCATGTCAATACAGTTGAAGAGCTTATAACTATTTGGTCGGAGCTGGATGAGCGTTTGCAGGCAATAGATAATTCAGATGAAGATGTTCAGCAACTCGAAAAAGAAGTCGAATCTTTATATAAACAGGTTCTGACTGCAGCAAATGATTTGAGTCTGAAACGAAAAGAAGCAGCTTCAGGTGTTTCTATTGAGCTGACAAGACGTTTGGTCTATTTAGGAATGCCGAATGTGAAGGTCGAACTGGAATTTAAAACACATGCTCAACCCGATGAATTTGGAGCGGAGTCTGTTGTCTTTTTGTTTTCTGCAAACAAAAACATGCCTTTACTGCCTATTGCCGAAATTGCTTCAGGAGGAGAAATATCGCGGGTGATGTTAAGTCTGAAAGCAATGATTGCAAGTGCGACAGCATTACCAACGATCATCTTTGATGAAATCGATACAGGGGTGAGCGGCGAAATTGCCGATAAAATGGGAGAGATCATGGTTGAATTATCGGATTATCTGCAAGTAATGAGCATTACCCATTTGCCTCAGATTGCGGCAAAAGGACATACCCAGTTTAAGGTATATAAAACAGACACGGAAGATTCGACAACTACGCATCTGAGAAGATTGGAAGAGTCTGAACGTGTTGATGAAATTGCCCGGATGCTAAGCGGAGCTACAATTGTAGAATCTGCACTGATGCATGCACGGGAAATGTTGAAAAAATAGTAAAACAGACAGGGATTAAATCCCAAAGAATTATATGGAAAAAAATGATTTTATTTTCGGCATTCGTGCCGTGATTGAGGCAATCAATGCCGGAAAAGAAGTTGATCGTATTTTGTGTAAACGTGATTTGCAGGGTGATATTGCAAAGGAATTATTCACTGCCTTAAAAGGTACGGATATTCATGTTCAACGCGTTCCTATGGAGAGATTGAACCGTATCACAATGAAAAATCACCAGGGTGTGATCGCTTTTATTTCACCGATTTCGTATGAGAAACTGGAGCATGTCGTTCCGTTTTTATATGAAGAAGGTAAAAATCCATTCATCGTTGTATTGGATGGTTTGACAGATGTTCGTAATTTTGGAGCCATTGCCCGTACATGTGAGTGTGCAGGTGTGGATGCAATTGTTATCCCTCAGAAAAATAGTGTATCTGTAAATGCAGATGCAATTAAAACCTCTGCAGGTGCCTTAATGCGTATTCCGGTATGTCGTGAAACTTCGATTAAGGCTGCTTTGACTTTCTTACAGCAGTCAGGTGTAAAGCTTGTTGCGGCATCAGAGAAAGCTAGCATTAACTACACAGAAGCAGACTTTACTGCTCCTACAGCAATCGTAATGGGTTCTGAAGATATGGGAGTTTCAAGCGAGTGTTTGCGCATGTGTGATGAAATGGTATCTATTCCTCAGTTCGGACAAATCGGATCATTGAATGTTTCGGTTGCAGCCGGAGTAATGGTTTACGAGGTGATTCGTCAGAGAGGTTTGTAATCGTTTGACGTATCCGTTGAATTTATTGAAATGTAAAAAGGGACTTCTAAAGATTGAGCCCTAAATCTATAAACGAAACACAAGAAAGAAAATGAAAGAAGTAATTTCAAGCAAAAATGCACCTGCTGCAATTGGTCCTTACAGCCAAGCTATCAAGACTGGTAATATGATTTTTGTATCTGGTCAACTTCCAATCGATCCAGCTACAGGCGAATTTGTAGCCGGAGGGATTAAAGAACATACAGCACAGTGCTTTGCAAATATCAAAGCTATTTTAGCTGAGGCAGGAGCTACAACGGCAAATATTGTAAAAACAACAGTATTGCTTTCGGATATGGCTTTGTTCGCTGAAATGAATGAAGTTTATGCTTCGAATTTTGAAGGTACTTTCCCTGCACGTTCAGCTTTTGCAGTGAAAACACTTCCGAAAAATGCGATGATCGAAATTGAAGTGATTGCTTCAATCTAAGAATCCTTTTCTCAAAAATGTAAAAAGAGAGTTATCCGGGCTTCAATAGCTTCGGTTAACTCTCTTTCTTTTATTTCAGCAGGTTATCAGTGGATTCTGGTTCCGCCTGCACCTTGCAAATCGTTTGCTTGTGTTATAATAACCTCTTTAACACCTTTGTCAATGGCTTCAAACGCATTAGTCAGTTTTGGAATCATACCTCCGCTTACAACTTTTGTGGCAACCAATTCATCAAAATCATTCTTTTCGATAGATGGAATAACACTCTCGTCATCGTGTTCATCACGTAAAACGCCCTTTTTCTCGAAGCAATACACCAGCGTTACATCAAATTTTTCAGCTAATGCTTTTGCTGTTTCTCCGGCAATGGTATCAGCATTCGTATTTAATATTTGTCCATTTCCATCATGCGTAAGCGGTGCCATAACGGGTACGATTTGCATAGACAAGATCGATGATAACATTTCTGCATTTACTTCCTTTACATCACCGACAAATCCATAATCAATCGGATTGGCAGGACGCTTCTCGGATCGGATTGCATTCAGGTCTGCACCAGTAAGTCCTAAAGCATCAATACCAAGAGCCTGAAGTCCGGCAACAATTTTTTTGTTGACCAATCCTCCGTAAACCATCGTTACGATTTCGAGCATTTCTTTATCAGTAACGCGTCTGCCATCGATCATTTCAGTTTCCACACCCATGCGTGTGGCTAAAGCTGTAGCAGATCTGCCACCGCCGTGAACTAACATTTTTAGTCCGGGAATCTGAGTGAAATCATTCAGAAGTTTAACTAACGATGCTTCCTGTTCGACAATCTTTCCGCCTACTTTAATAATCGTAAGTTTATCTTTTTTCATAAGGTTATTAAAAAGTATAGTATATAATATTGTGTATTTTGTATCGTTTACCAGCCACTTGTAGCACCACCACCTCCGGAACGTCCGCCTCCGAAGCTGCCACCGCCTCCGAACCCGCCGCCAAAGCCACCACCGCCTCCGCGATTGTTGCCACCGCCTGTCGGAGGTATAATAATGATACGGGGAATTTCGTAAGGTTGTATCTGACTATAGTGGCAATGCTGACAGAAGTATTCTTTCTGTCCCATACCCGGATAAAAGGGTGTTGCCTGCCGGACAATCTTATCGCTCCTTAATCCGTAGGTTTTAGCACGACATTGCGGACAGGTGGAATAATGAGAGAATGCAGTATCGTAGCGATAGATTTTTTTATTACCGCATTTATCGCACAACCATACGTCATAATCGACACTATTGATTCGTTCTTCCATTTGCTGAGCTGTGTTTAAGAAGCGATCATCTTCCTGCTCATTCAGTTTATGCATAGCTGCTCCGCATTTATCACATGGTTTGTGGGTATTTCGCAGGCTTTTTAATTTTTTGAAGAACCACAATGCATAGAATATCATTGTCAAAGGCGATAAGACAGCCAGATACAGAACCGGCGATTTATATCTTTGTAAGGCTCTGAACTTATCATAATTTTCGGGATAGTTTTTATTGTTGGATAAGACTGTTGAAATGAGAATAATCAGGATGATTAATACCATTATATTGATACCGATATAGATCAACACGTACTGGAATATATGGTTGTCTTCCATCGTTTTCTGATTTTTATCGACAGCATAAATCTCTCCGCGAATATCTTCATCACGCAGAACCTTGCCTACTTGCATAATCCCGTCGATCATACCCTGATCAAAATTTCCCTTCTTAAAATAAGGAATCATGTAGTTCATTTGTATTCGCTTGCAAATCGCATCAGGCAGTACTCCTTCAAGTCCGTAACCCGTTTCGAATGTAATTTGCTTTTTGTCGTTCACAAATAAAACAAGCAGACCATTGTCTTTTGATCGTTTACCAATACCCCAGTGCTCAAACAATTTCGTTGCAAAAGGTTTGATTTCCTCGTCTCCGATCGAGTTGATAAGAACAACGGCAATTTCTACAGTTGTAAGTTTGCGGATAGAGTCAATTTCGCCGTTAATAACTTGTACAGCTTTCGGAGAAATGATTCCGTCAGGATTTGATACAAACTGTCTGGCATCTTTTAATTGAACATTCGGAATATTGTCAATATTGTAAGTTTGTGCAAAACAAACTCCCTGAATCAATGCAAATAATATGAATAATATTTTTTTCATACGTAATGTGTTTTAAGCTGTTATAAAGCAGGCAGACTCATGCCATTGATTTTACGATAAAGATCGAGCGCATATACATCGGTCATTCCGGAGATGTAATCTAAAACAGCCTGTATCTTACCATAGGTAGTCGGGGCATTTGTTTCGTATTGAGACGGAACGCGATTCAAAAGAAGTTCAGAATATGCTTTATGGGGATTCATGACAGCATCTGTCAGTTTATTTAAAAGAGTTGCGATGATTTGATAACCTGCAACTTCAATATCCAAAACATCCGAAGAAGCATAAATTTTCTGATAAGCGATTGCCGTACACGCATTATAGGCTTCATAAGCAATCGGATCAATATGTCTGATTAATGGCTCTTTGAATTCCCCACGGAGAATCAGATCTTCATTTTCGATAAAAACCCGCGAGCATTCATCAACCAGATGTCCGATCACACATGCGCGCAAATAAGCTATCTGTTCATTGGTGTCATCGATATACTTCAAAGCTTTTTCAATGCGGTTTTGTCTGCTTTCCTCAAAATAAGCCATGAGTAAACGTTTTGTTTCTTCGGTTGTAAGAATTTTGAGCTTGTGTGAGTCTTCAATATCCATAACCTGATAACAGATATCATCGGCAGCTTCAACAAGGAAGACAAGCGGATGTCTGGCAAAAGACGCATAGGGCTTGTCATAACGAATGAGCCCGAGTTCGGTAGCAATCCGCTCAAAATCGGCTGTTTCCGAAGTGAAAAAACCAAATTTGCTTTTTGTTGCCAAAGAAGATGCATAAGGATATTTGACGATGGATGCCAAAGTCGAATAAGTTAGTGCGAATCCACCGTCGCGTCTGCCATTGAATTTATGAGTCAGCAGTCTGAATGCATTGGCGTTACCTTCAAAATGAATCAGGTCATCCCATTCTTCTTTACTCATCATACCTTTCAGATACATTCCTTTTCCTTCCGTAAAGAAAGATGATATTGCTTTTTCGCCAGAGTGTCCGAAAGGCGGATTACCCAAATCATGAGCCAGACAAGCTGCTGCTACAATATTTCCGCACTCATAAAAGAGTTTGTACCAGGGTTGACTTTTATCATGTTTATCTTTGATGCCATGTGCAATATTATTGCCTAATGACCGTCCTACACAAGAAACCTCCAGGCTATGAGTCAGTCTGTTATGTACGAATATATTGCCCGGTAAGGGGAAAACTTGTGTTTTATTCTGAAGGCGGCGGAAGGGAGCTGAAAAAATCAAACGATCATAGTCCCGCTGAAACTCTGTGCGATCGTGCTTGCGATCGCTTGTCCAACCTTCCATCCCGAATCGCTGAGCCGATAACAGGCGACTCCATTCCATTTTATCCATTTATGTCTGACTTAAATTAAACTTAAGATATTGGCAAAGGTATAAAAAATAAATTTTGCTTACATTTGCTTTATCAATTAAAACCTTTGTTGTTTATTCGCTTCGTATAGATAACAAATAATTTAGTAAAAGGAATGAAAATCAGAAAATCAATAGTTCTACCAGGTGCACTTATTGTCTATTTAGGAATAATCGCTTATATGGCGTTTCCGGAATATCAGAAAAATCAGAATCATTTCGAATACTTTGGAACAATTATTGGCACATTAATAATTATAGCCGTACTTTTTGTTTTTCTTCGTAAACGTGAGAAGAATCAATTGAGTAGCCGAAGACGTAAAGACGCTTCTTTTCGCCGCCGATAAGTAATTGATCAATCTATGGCTAAAAAAATTGTCAGAAAGAAAACAGCTTCGCGCCCAAAAGGAAAACCGCGAAAATCCGGCAAAAGAAAAAATAACAAATCATTTGAGTCTTTTTTTACACCGGGAAGGGTAGGTCTTTTTGTTTTATTATTACTGCTTTTTATCAGCTTTTCTTATTTACGAAATAATCATGTTCCGGTTTCTGAAAAGCAATATGTAAATGATTTCGAAAACTGGGCAATCCCTGAAACAACACTGGACGGATATACCGAACAAATTATAGCAAACAAAGGATATACTGTTTCCTATAATCCCGATTTCAGAAATCCCAACTGGGTAGCATATGTGTTGGAGCGGAATGAGTTGAAAGGGTCGAAAAGTAAAAGGACTGATAAGTTTACAGGAGATCCTTCGGTGGCAGGAAAACAGGCAACCAATGCTGATTATTCGAAAAGCGGATATGATCGCGGACATCTGGCTCCCGCTGCCGATATGGCATGGTCTGACAAATCGATGGCAGAATCCTTCTATTTTTCAAATATGTCTCCTCAATTACCGGGTTTTAACAGAGGAAAGTGGAAGGATCTGGAGGATCTTACCCGCAGATGGGCCGATAAGGAAAGCCTGCTGCTTATAGCAACAGGTCCTGTTCTGAAAGGAAATATGAAAAAGATCGGTAAAAATCATGTAGCAGTACCTAAATATTTTTATAAAGTTATCATTGACCCTGTATTACCTGAACGAAAAGGCATAGGTTTTGTTATGGAAAATACAAAGCTGCAGAAACCACTTCGTAGCTATGCTGTTACGATTGATAGTGTAGAGCGCCTTACAGGCATCAATTTTTTCGAATCATTACCTGATGAAATCGAAAATAATGTAGAAAGTGAGCTTATTTTAGAGTCCTGGGAGTGGTAGCGTTATCTTTTTTTGTCAAAAGAGTTTGAATATAAAAAGAATAGAGCTATTTTTGCATGCTGTATAAAGAGAAAACTAAAGTGATTTTTTAATTAAATATACCGTCAAAATGAACGTTTTACAACAAAACATTGACAGCGT
>JBOFIZ010000206.1:0-1948 GCA_051650425.1 Bacteroidales bacterium | reverse complement strand
GTTTCCTCTGCAAAAGCCTCACAACTCATATCGGTCAAGCGTGCCGGTCTGTCCTCTTCCAATAAGTATTCGATTATTTTCTCTTTCGGATCAAAAGGTTTCAAATCATCCAGTCCCATTGATTTGACAGCGATCCGTATAATTTCACTTTCAGCAATACCGCATGAACGCTGTTGCTTTTGCAAAAAGTACTTACCTGCCTCTATCAGCGTACGTTTAGGTATTAGTCCGACGATCTCGGCTCCTGTCACACGTACGCCTCTCTCCTGAGCTTTCTTACACACCTCATCAAAGGCTATATGTAAAGGAGTCACCGAAATATCTGTCAGATTCATCGATACTTGTGCGATCTTGTATTCATCGATAAACCACCCGATTGCCTTACACGCTTTCAGACTTCCCGGAATCATAACCGGATTACCTGCCGCATCTTTCTTTATCTTTCCCGTAATCGGATTTCCTTCTCTTTCGGGACGTCCCTTCTCTCTGACATCAAACGCAATTGCATTGGCCCGTCTGGTCGAAGTCGTATTCAGGTTATAGTTTACGGCTATCAGGAAGTCACGTGCACCTACAGCTGTCGCACCGGTCTTTGCGATATGTTCGTCAAAAGCAGCTTTTCCGAAATCAGGTCCTTCTTCATCCGAACCCACTCTTTTTGCCAGACCTTCGTATTCTCCCTGACGACACACGGCTAAGTTCTTACGTTCAGGCTTAAAGGCTGCTGCCTCATATGCATACACCGGTATATGCAGTTCATCTGCGATACGTTTACCCAATTGACGAGCCAGTACCGCACACTCCTCCAGTGTGATCCCGGCAATCGGAATCAGAGGCAACACATCCGTAGCTCCCATTCTTGGATGAGCTCCTTTATGGTGACGCATATCAATAAGTTCAGCAGCTTTTTTCACACCGCGAAATGCGGCTTCGACAACGGCTTCGGGTTCACCCACAAAAGTCACTACCGTACGGTTTGTAGCCGCTCCCGGATCAACATCAAGCAAACGAATACCCTCTACCGATTCTATCTGGTCGGTTATAGCTTTAATAATGGTAAGATCGCGCCCTTCACTAAAGTTGGGCACACACTCTATCAGTCGTTTCATACTAAATATCTTCAAAGGTTAATATTACGCTTATTTTCACTAAGGTTAATCTTTCAGCGCCTAAAATAAAAAAATGTTTCTTATTATCATACCGATACTAAGAAACATTTTTCTAATAAGCTACTTTTCATGATTTTCAGACACTTCTATCCTTCATCATCATTCTGCTTAGCTATTGTATTTTTCGTCATTCTGTCGCTTTATTCGACAATGTCAGCCGTTACAGCCCCCGATTGAGCAATAAGATCTGCAGGTGTTATTTCGACCTGCAATCCGCGTACGCCTGCACTTACATAAATCTTTGGAAACTCCTCACAACTCTCGTGTATGAAGGTAGCAAAATGCTTTTTCATACCTATCGGCGAACATCCTCCCCGAATATAACCCGTTACATTCAACAGGTCTTTCATAGGGATCATCTCTACACTCTTGTTTCCTGATGCTTTTGCCGTTTTCTTCAGACTCACTTCACAATCTCCCGGAACCACACAAACCAAATATCCGCTTTTGTCACCCCGTAAAACCAGTGTTTTAAAGACCGATCGGATATCCTGACCCAGTTGTTCCGCCACATGTTCTACCGCCAGATTGTTTTCATCCACTTCATACGGCACCAGACGGTAATCTACTTTTGCTTTATCCAAAAGTCGTGCTGCGTTTGTTTTCTGTATTTTCATAGCAACCTTTCTTTTTTAATCGCTGCAAAAGTAAAGTTTTATTTCGTTTTATGATCAATAGGCATCTATTTCATATTTCCTTTTCAGCCCGTCCGCATTCATATAGCGTACTGTTCCGAATACACCGCGCTCACCCCAGGGTCTGTCATGCAATCCGAAGCA
>JBOFIZ010000205.1:0-4227 GCA_051650425.1 Bacteroidales bacterium | reverse complement strand
GCATTCGTTCGATACAGAATTACAAAATCTTTATAATCTGCATGCTCTGTCAATCGTTTTTCAGCGATTTTATTTGCAACCAGATAACCTTCTTCATAATCCGAGTAAGCACTAAACAAACCAATCTGTTCTCCTACTTCGTTTTTCGAAAAAACATTTTTTTGTATTTGCTGTCTGTTTTTCTTTATTAAGCTATTTGCCGCATCCACAATTGTCTGTGTTGATCGGTAATTCTGCTCAAGCTTAAAGACTTTGCATTCCGGGAATGTACTTTTAAAATTGAGTATATTATCAATATTAGCTCCACGAAAGGAATATATACTCTGAGCGTCATCTCCTACTACACATACACGATGATGGTCTCCGGCCAGTTGCTGCACGATCAAATGCTGAGCATAATTGGTATCCTGATATTCATCTACCAGAATATACATAAATCTGTTTTTATACTTCTCTAAAACTTCGGGATGTTTATGAAAAAGAATATTGGTGTACAACAACAAATCATCAAAATCCATAGCTCCTGCATCTTTACATCTTCTTGCATATGTTTGATATATATTGCGGATTTCAGGCATTTTCGAATTAAAATCCTGCTCCATCAATTGCTGACTGGCAGCATACATACCTGGAGTATATAAGGCATTTTTAGCTGACGAAATACGACTATATACCGCATTCGGTTTATAGACTTTATCATCAAGCTTCATTTCCTTAATTATCGTTTTCAGCAGATTCTTTGTATCCTGAGAATCATAGATTGTAAAATCCGACGTAAAACCAATATGTTCAGCTTCTGCTCTCAAGATACGAGAAAAGATGGAGTGGAAAGTACCCATCCATAATCGAGAAGCTGTCGTTTCTCCAACCATTCGACCAATACGTTCTTTCATCTCTTTAGCTGCTTTATTAGTAAAAGTTAAAGCTAAAATTGTAGATGGATATAATCCCTTAGAAAGCAGATACGCAATTTTGGTTGTCAAAACTCTTGTCTTTCCTGAACCGGCCCCTGCAATAACCAAAGATGGTCCATCGCAATGAAGCACTGCTTCTCGCTGACTTGGATTAAGTGAGTTTATTATTTCCTCCATATTCCTTATATTCTTGAAGTTTTGTATGTTCAGATATACTTTCTCAACATACGAAATTTGCTAAGAAACGAAAAATCCGTTCTTAGCAAATTTATTATTTTATTGTACTGCTTGAATCAATTCTTCCAAAGTAAGAACAGATTGCTCTCCTGTAATCATATTTTTCAAACTAATTTTATTATCCCTCATCTCTGACTCTCCAACTAAGGCAACAAATGGTATTTTCTTATTATCAGCATAACTCATTTGTTTTTTCATTTTAGCCGCTTCAGGATAAAGTTCCGTACGAACACCTACTTTACGTAATTCCGCTATACGCTCCAGACAATATTCCTCTTCTGTTTCGCCGAAATTAACGAACATCAATTGCGTAGTAAGTAATGAGTCTTCCGGATATAGTTCTAATTGATTTAACACGTCATAAATACGATCTGCACCAAATGAAATACCTACACCAGAAACACCCGGCAAACCAAATACTCCTGTAAGATTATCATAACGACCTCCACCTGTAATACTACCAATCTGAACATCTAAAGCCTTCACTTCAAAAATAGCTCCGGTATAATAATTAAGTCCACGTGCAAGAGTTAAGTCTAACTCAAAATCACAGCGAATACCTAATTTATCTATCTTGCGAAGGATATATTCCATTTCTTCTACACCTTTCAATCCGGTTTCAGAAGCTGCAAGAACATTTTTCAACACGCCTACTTTCTCGGCATTTGTACCTTCCAGCAGAATAATCGGTTGCAATAATTCGATTGCTTCAGCAGAAATACCTTTAGAAGCCAGCTCTTCGTTTACTTTATTCAAACCAATTTTATCAAGCTTGTCTATAGCAACTGTTATATCGACGATTTTCTCAGGCGCTCCAATTATTTCAGCAATACCTGTCAAAATCTTCCTATTATTCATCTTTATAGATACACGAATAGCAAAGCGGGTAAACACTTCATCCATTAATTGTATAAGTTCTACTTCATTTAATAAAGAATCTGAACCTACAACATCGGCATCACACTGATAAAATTCACGATAGCGCCCTTTCTGAGGGCGATCAGCACGCCATACAGGCTGAATCTGAAATCTTTTAAATGGAAATGAAATTTCATTTCTGTTCATTACGACAAAACGAGCAAAAGGAACTGTTAAATCATAACGCAAGCCCTTCTCACACATTTTAGTTGCTAACTTAGCTGTGTTACGCTCCAGCAACTCTTCATCAGAAACACCTTTTGTAAAGTCTCCTGAGTTTTGAATTTTAAACAACAGCTTGTCGCCCTCTTCTCCATATTTACCCATCAATGTCGAAAGATTCTCCATTGCAGGAGTTTCGATTTGCTGATATCCATATAGATGGAAAACTTCACGAATTGTATTAAATATATAATTACGCTTCGCCATTTCTATTGGCGAAAAGTCTCTTGTACCCTTTGGAATTGATGGTTTTGCTGCCATAAATCAAATATTAAAAATATTCCGAAATTCAAAATTAAGTGAGCAAAGATAGAAATTCTTCATGACAACATATCATAATCCTGCACTCAATTTTATGATGAGTATAAAAAAGAACATAGGCTATCTTCAAAGTTAACTTTAAAGATAGCCTATGTAGTAAATTTATATCTTACAATACGAAATTAGCTTTTCATATTTGGTAACTGAAGTCCAAAATGCTTTTTCGCATCTTCGCGTTTCAACATTACAGCAACGATAATCGATAATACTCCTAATGCTGCAAAAATCATCATTGGATATGTATAATCATAACTAATTGCACCATCCGGTCCTTCAATCTTACAGTATTTATCAAGTACAATACCAATTAATAATGGAACACCTGATAATCCCCAATTCTGAATCCAGAAAATCAATGCATAAGCAGTACCTAATTTATTTTCAGGGATAATTTTAGGAACCGATGGCCACATAGCTGAAGGAACCAATGAGAATGCAATACCCAGAACCACCGTCAGAGCTAATGCGATCACCCAGTTATTCAAGAACGGAATCGCAAACATAGAGTGTACGAATACGATTAGACATGCACCCAGAATCATAATTGAAGCCCCTTTACCTTTTCTATCATAAAGATTTCCGAAGAACGGAGTCAGGAATAATGTACCCATTGGAAGAATAGACGGAATATAACCTGACATTTCTTCTGAAACATGGAATTTATTGATCATTAAATCCGGAGCATATTTCAGAAATGGGAATACAGCCGAATAGAACAATACACATAAAATAGCTATTAACCAGAAACCTTTCAATTTAATAATATCGAAAATATCTCTGAATCGGAAAGGCTCCTCCTCTTCTGCTTCGTCTTGAATTTCTGCATCGTGACGCTTATCCATAACGACAAACACCAAAAACGATAAGAAACCAACGCACAAAAGCAACAATCCTATTAAAATAGGCATACTTATCGATTTATTAAACGCATTTGCAATCAGAGGCGTAATCCCCATTGCCAAAGCAGTTCCAATACGTGCACTTGCCATCTCAAGTCCCATTGCCAAAGCAAGCTCTTTTCCTTTAAACCATTTCACAATAATCTTGGATACGGTAATACCTGCAATCTCGATACCAACGCCGAAAATAGCATATCCTATAGATGCGTATAGAACCTGACGTCCTATCTCTTTATCAATAAACGGTATTATTAATGTAGGATCATCATATGAGGTTGATATAGCCCAATATTTCATTGCAATACCTGCAACCATAATAAACAATGCCATTACCCCTGTAAAACGAACCCCCATCTTATCAAGGATCATCCCCCCGAAGATCAACATCAATAAGAATACATTAAACCAACCATAAGCACTAGTAAAGAATCCGTAGTCACTACTGCTCCATCCTAGCCCCCCTGCCTCAATGGGCAATTCCAATAATGATTTTAACGGAGCCATCACGTCTGTAAGGAAATAACCGCACAACATAGTGAATGAAACCAACGCTAAAACGAACCAACGAGCCGACTTTGACTCGCTCAACTTTGTTCTGATTTTGTCTGTCATTTGTTTGTGTTAATTAATGATTAGATTTTCTGATTACAAAAATCTAAATAATTATTCAAACTCCTGCAATAAAAAACGGGTTAAATACCAAAACAGAACATTTT
>JBOFIZ010000204.1:0-18754 GCA_051650425.1 Bacteroidales bacterium | reverse complement strand
CCATTAAAGATGCCAATGTTTTGTTTGTCAGAACACCTATTAAATGTAATCCCGCTTTATTAGAAGGTAATAAAGTGGAATATATAGGAACGGCAAGTATTGGTTTCGATCATATAGACAGAAGTTATTGTGCGGCTCAAGATATTGTCTGGAATAATGCTCCGGGCTGTAATAAAGGATCTGTTCTTTCTTATTTTCTGGCAACACTTTCTATTCTTGCGCGTAAAATGAAGAAAGACCTTTCTGAATTTACGGTTGGAGTGGTCGGTGTCGGTAATATTGGTAAGCATATTGCTAAAGCTTGCTCAGATCTGGGAATGAAAGTTCTTTTAAACGACCCTCCGCGGCAAGAAGCTGAAGGAGATCAAGAGTTTGTATCATTGGAGGAGATAGCTAAAGAGTGTGATCTGATAACGTTTCATACACCTTTAACTAAAGACGGAGATCATCCTTCATATCATGTAGCTGATCATCGCTTCTTCTCAGCTCTTGAAAAAAAACCAATAATAATAAATGCTGCCCGCGGTGGCGTTCTTGATGAAGAGGCATTGCTTGAAGCCTTTAATAATGACAAAATCGGAGGTATGATTATTGATTGTTGGGAAAATGAGCCATTGATAAATGAGGAATTGCTTGACATAGCTGATATTGCGACTCCTCATATTGCCGGATTTTCAAGAGATGGTAAGTTTAACGGCACGAAAATGACAGTTGCAGCTTTTGCCAGACATTTTGGGCTGGATGTCGATACCTCGTTAATAACGCCTCCTTCACCAAAACATCCGATTATTGATGTTAATCAAATTGATGGCGATATTCTGACAGGAATTATTTTAAAAACGTATCCTGTAGAAGAGGAATCAGAAGCATTGAAAGCAGCTTCAGCTGATTTCGTTAAGCAAAGAGATCATTATCCTTTACGCCGTGATTTTTGTGGTTATACAGTCATCAATGCTCCAGCAGATATCGAAATACTTATCCGCAGACTAGGATTTAACTGATAGAAAAATAAAACGAGACAATCTTCAATAAAAGATTGTCTCGTTTTATTTTATCATTTTACACAAGTAAGTTTATATAATGGCTCCAGTTTGTCTGGAATATAAGATAGTTTGGCTTGTCTGAGTCCTTCTTCTCCTGCATCCTCTGCCCTATTGATAAAGGTAAATGATTCAGGAACAGCATGGCGTATAAATTCCCGATTCATTAATGGATAAGCTCCACGAATATGAGCATTAGCTTTTTCAAATAAAACCAAGAAAGTGTCTTCTGTAAGCGGGCATCCTAAGGAAAACGCTTCAATTTTGCCATTTATTCTTAAAGCACCACCCTGAATTTGTAAATGGAAAAATTCAGCCAAAGCATTACAAAGAGCTGTATTCTCCATTTCCATTTGACGGTCAAATCCGGCAGTGTGTTCTGATATCCATTGGCTATTAACCTGGCAACATTCCTGAATGTTATCTGGTGTGATGGGTTCATAGTTCCAGCTGCATTCTTTTTCAAGAGCATTGATATGATTCCGCTTTGGTTGCAACTTCTTTCCATTCAGATTTGCTAGTCTCTCTCGCAGATACACATATTCGAATTCTTCTCGAACGGTTTCAAAACGGCATCTACCAGTCATATTAGTTTCAAACCACACTTTCTCTTCTTCGTTAATCTGAAACATATTGAAAGTACAATAATGTGATTCTGCATATTGTTTCATTAATTCGAATACATGTTTCAAATCGCCACCATTACCCAAAGGAAATAAGAAGTTATGATTACATTCTATGAATGTTTTGATTAATAGGAATCCGTCATATTCACATATTTCAAATTCGCAGACATCTCTCCAAAGATAAAGAACATCGAAACAGTAATTTAATTGTGCTCTTGGAGTCTCTGTGAAATATTTACGAATAATAGATTCGTCTTCGAGTGTAACACGTCTGAAATTCAACATAAAAAATTTTTTTATTCAACGATGATTCCCATTTTTTTCATTAAGAAACAAGCATTCATATTGTGAGCAATTCCTTCTTGGATTTCATAAGAAAAAGAGAGATTTTCATCTTTAATATCTGCTTCAAAACAAAAGTTTTTGACCTGATCCGGAAACTCTGTTGCGAGCTCACCTAAGATAAGGTCGTGTGTGGCAATAATACCAACGCAAGAATGACGAAGCAACTGTTTAACTAAAGAAATTGATCCGAATTGTTTGTCTTTTGAATTTGTTCCTTTCAGAATCTCATCGAGAATAATAAACATTCGCTCTCCTTTATTTAAACGATCAATAATCATCTTTAATCGTTTAAGCTCGGCGAAGAAGTATGATTCATTTTGTGTCAATGAATCATTCGTACGCAAACTTGTAAATAAATTTGTAGGTGTGAATGTGAACGATTCCGCAAATACCGGTATACCGATATTTGCAAAAACAAAATTAATTCCTACTGTACGCAGGTACGTGCTTTTGCCAGCCATATTTGCTCCTGTTACAACTAAAAAAGATGGCATTTGTTCAATATCAATACCATTTCCTACACATAACTTGTCGTTAATAAGTGGATGTTTCAAAGATGTAGCCTTCAGAACCGGTCCGTTATCTACAATCTCAGGAAAACAAACACGATCTTTATTTGAAAAAGCAAATAAACTGAATGAAACCATTGCATCTGTCTGATGAAGAAGATCCATCCACTTCGGGATTACTGATTGATATTTGCTTCTCCACTTTTCGATGGCAATTAATTGTCTGAAATCCCATAAGAATAAGGCATTTAATACTAATCCTATGACGATATTCATGCGGTAATCTAACCGATCGAGCATTTTACTTAATCGACCTATAACAAAGGATGCGGATGTGTTTTCTACGAATAAGCCTTTTTGCATTTGGATTAGCTCTTCTGAGTTGACATTTACATCTTCCATCACTTTGAATAAGGTAGAATAGCGAGCCAGTAAGGTTGATTTGCTACTGATCACTTCTTGGATAGCAGTTATTTTTTTGTTGTTTGATAATGCAAAAGTAAGAGCAGCGGCCGACGTTATTGCTATGATCGAATAAGGTATATATCCCAAAATGCTGAGTAACAACAAAACAAATTGAAGGAATGGGAAAAACAAAACGAGCAGCACGATACTTCTTTTTTTAGCATAAGGTATAGGTTCGTTTAAGAATTGTTTTATTTCAATTTCTTCGGATGTTCGATATTCAACGAGATTACCCAACGTACAGAAATTTAAAAGCCAGAGAGGCTTATTCATCATAATGCGAATAGATTCCTGACGAGCTTGAATTTTGTCAATATTGGTAAATGGATTCTTAAGGCGCTTAGCTAACCATTTTTCTCCTCCGGGTGTTGTTGTCCGATTGATATATTGAAATATTGATTTATGTCCGAAAATGTCCAGATCAACAGAATAAGGATGCTCAGCCTCTTCATGTCTTTTCCCTCCTACGAAAGATGTGATATCATACTGTGCTATTCGGATCTCTCTTTCACAAATATCTCTTCTGCTTGACCAATAGGATACCCGGCGGTTTAAACTCATATCTCGACGGACTAAATAGCTGAATAAGATTAGAAAAGGGATTATTATTAAGCTATACCATTCAAATGGATAAGCATATTGATAGATTAGAAAAAGAATAACAGCCGCACAGATTAATCTGTACATACCATTATATGTCTTTTTATGTTGTAAGATTTGTAATTGAGATAGAGCTTGCTCCAACTCTTCCTTGAAAAACGTTGTATTCATATAAAATGTAACTCATTTTAGATAGGACGTGCCGTTATGTGAAAACATCCTTGTTTAACTTCATATTTTACATAGCACTTCTTTTCATTACGTAGATCACGAAGTACTTCAGCAAGTACGGATTTGAGAAGTTGAGGTTCTATATCGGTATCCTCTTCATCTAATTTGTCGAATCGGGCATATGCAATGTCAAAAGTAGTACCATATAGGTGAGCTGAATTCAGGCTAGAGTTTGAGTTTCTTTTTCGCAAGCCCTTAATAGATTCTTGTGTACGTAAAACGCTAGTCACAATTAGTCGGTAAGGTGTCGCAGATTTAGACTCCAAAGAGTCTTGGAAATTTTTACCAATTGTTTTCAATAAATCAGCTGCATCGTCATGTAAATATGGATGAGAGTGAGTGAGCTTATCGACGTTGTAGTAATCATTTTCTTCAATAAGCGTCATGTTTCCGTTATCCTTAATTTCTTCGACCGAACTGAAAATGGTACTGTTAATACTTTTTGCAGCTTTCAGATGATCGGGATTCAGGTCACTGAATGTACGGCTAAATCCTCCGGAGAATTCTTTGATTGTGTGTGGTCCTCGTTCTTTTTTGCCGCAAGAAATAAATAATATTAGTATTAAGACCGAAAAGATGGAGAGAGTTCTTCTCCTTTTTTTTGTATGGATCATAAGCACTTTTTTTGAAAATAATTTGGATTACAAAGAAAATAACAAAACTTCAAAATAGAACAGTTTTAGATAATGAATGTTTGGTTTGTTCGATTGTTAGAGATTATATATATGATCATAACAGTCTATTTTTTAATCTAAATAAGTAAGTGATTGTATTTGTTAAGTAAGTCGAAGGGTAATATTATTGATATTTGGATAATTGTTACAATCCTGAATTGAGAGGATGTATTGATCAATTGTTGATAAAGAGTAGATTAATCAGATTCTTTTTTTATTCATAAACAATCAAGTTCGAAAAAAATAACATAATTGTGCTGTCTTTCCGAGATGATTGACCTACTTTTGCACCCGAATTCATCATAAATATGTTATGAAAAAGGTTTTTTCAGTATTTCTATTATCTACGTTATTTATTACAACAGCATTTGCTGAACCAAAAGAAGAAAAAGAGAAGAAAGAAAAGGGATTTTATACGCCACAAGTTTTTGGGGTAATAAAAACTAAGTTAGAGTATGCTCCAGATAATTCAGAGTATCGATTTAATGTCAGAAGTTCACGTTTGGGTGTAAGGGGGAATGTCGCTAAAAATTTGAAGTATTCAAGTCAGATTGAATTAAATCTTGAGGGGAAACTAGTTGTTTTTGATGCATTTGCTGTATTTACGCCATTCAAATTTGTCGAATTTTCGTTAGGTCAACAATTAACTCGTTTTAGTACTGAAGTTGGTAGTGGTCCCGGTATAAGCAATTTTGCGAATCGTTCATTTCTTGCTAAATTTATTGGGAATTATTACTGGAGTGAAGAAGTTGACGGTAAAACCAAGTATGGTTTTGGTTCTTTAAATGCTCGTGATATTGGTTTAAATACAACTTTCAGATATAATGTGGGAGTGCCTGCTACAACATTAATCGGATTGATGAATGGAGGAGGACAAAATAATCCGATATGGAGTAAATCAGTTAATATGACCCTAAGACAAGAGTTTGGAACGAATACAGGCTTTAAAGTAGCTGGATCATATTATTTTGGCAAATTTCAAAGTTTACATGATATCAGTATCTGGGATATTGAGATGAGATATGCCAAAAATAATATTTGGATAGAATCTGAATTTGCCCAAAGAAAATTGACGAGCTTTGAGACGCAGATGTCAAATGCATGGGTAATTCAGGGAAGTTATCGTTTTAAACTACCAGAAAATAAGATAGCAAAGTATATTCTTCCGGTATTACGTTATGATTTAGGGCATAATATAACTTTCAAAAATGAAGAAACAGCCAAATATGATGCTAAAAATTTATCGCGTATTACTTTTGGAGGTAATCTTCGTTTAACAGAGAAGCCTTGTCAGGCTGAGATCAGATTGCAATATGAACACTATATGGGAAATCATAAACCAAGTGATTATGCGATTAATCAATTGTTTCATGATAAATTGACACTTGAAATAGTAGCGTCATTTTAATAAATAAAAAAAGCTGATTCTTATGAATCAGCTTTTTTTATTTTAGATATAGAGGATAACCAATAAGCTGGAAATACCAATAACTACCCAAAGACCAATACCTAATAAAAGAGGTTTAATACCAACTTCCTTGATTACAGATAAAGATAATCCTGAGCCGATCAAGAATAAAGTAACAGTTAAAGCTTTCTTGGAAATAAAGCTTATGATATTTGTTAAAGCGGCCGGAAGTGGAATGAATGTATTAACGATCATTGCTAATACAAAGAATAAAATAAACCACGGAATGGAAATTTTCTGATCCTTAGCTTTGAAAATATAAGAAGTAACTAGAGCTAATGGAATAATCCAAAGTGCACGTGTTAATTTAACAGTAGTCGCAACTTGTAGAGCTTGTGCTCCGTAAACTTCTCCGGCACCTACAACTGAACTTGTATCATGAATGGCTATAGCTGCCCATGTTCCAAATTGTTGTTGGGTCATATCTAACCAGTGACCAATAGGAGGGAAAATAAATAATGCAATCGCATTTAAGATAAATACAGTACCTAATGCAACAGATATATCATGCTCTTTTGCTTTCAATACGGGTGAAACGGCTGCGATAGCACTACCTCCACAGATTGCTGTTCCGGCTGATATCAGATAACCTGTTTTTTCTTCAATCTTCATTTTACGTGTAAGCCACATTCCCAGTAGCATAACGCCAATTACCGATACGACAGTAAATACAATTCCTTCTTTTCCTGCTTCTAGTGAGGAGTAAAGATTCATCCCGAACCCTAATCCGACAACTGCGTATTGTAACAGTTGTTTAGAGATCTTCTTACTTTGTTTTGAGTAAGGATTCCCAATTACAATTGCAAAAAACAAACCTGAGAATAGTGCAATTGGAGGAGATACAAATGGAAGAAGACATAAAGCAACCATCAATATGAACAGAGGTTTACTGTACTTCTTTAAAATCATAATAAAGTTTTGCATATATTATATTTGAAATTTGATTTCGCTAAATCGTTTTATTTAAATCACTCTGCAAAAATATAGATTAATTGAATTCATAGTATATTCTTTTACTATATAGGCTATAACTGATTTTTATAACTCTCTGAAAAACGAACAAATAATTCTTCATTTTTTGTAGCAGATCCTTGCTTTAAAGCAAAATGAAAAATTCTTTCCAGTTTCAGATCGGGACACTCGATTACTTTAAATTCCCCGCTTTGGATTTCTCGTGTTACCGAACGGATAGATACAATTCCGAGAGCCTGTGAGCTTCGTAAAAAAGATTTAATACCCTCTGTGCTTCCTAAAGTCAGTAATATATTCATAGAGGATAACTTCAGGTTATGCTTTGCTAAGGAGTTATTTATGATTTCGGATGTGCCGCTACCGTACTCTCTTATAACAAGTGGAAACTCATGCAGATCCTTGATGCTTATTTCGTCTAGATCATAGAATTTGCTAGTGGTGTGTGTAATCAAAACTAATTCATCATTCATGAATGCTTTGTAGTTAACACCTGTTTCGCAATGGATGCCTTCAACAATGCCTAAATCGATTTTTCCGGCTAATAAAGCTTTCTCGATATCGGACGTGTTTCCATTTTGCAAGGAAAGTTTAATATGTGGATAGCGCTGTATAAAACGGCCAATAATAGAAGGTATTACATATTGGCTAATAGTTGAGCTGGCTCCGATTCGTAATTCTCCGGCATAAGTTTCCGATAGCCGATTCATTTCAAATTCCAGTTCTTTATAAGACTCAATTATTTTTACAGCATGTTCTAAAAAACATTCGCCTTCCCGTGTAAGCTCAATATGATTGCCTACACGATTAAATAATCGAACTTTATAAAAATCTTCCAGCTCACGGATATGCTTACTAATTGCGGGTTGTGAAAGATAGAGCTCATTGGCAGCTTTAGTAAAGCTTAAATGAGTTGCTACGCTCACAAAAACTTTCAATCGAAAATCATTCATGTTCGTTGTTTTATAAAACAAATAGAGTTAAGCATTTGATTTTTCAGATGCTTAACTCTAAACTGACACTATTTTATATTATAGGTAAGGGTTGATTTTTTTCCATTCTTCAACCGGAGGAATAATACCCATATCAATTACCTCGTTTCTTAGTTTACAAAGATGCTCATAACTATGGTGAAGAGCTTCCATTTCTTTTTTTGTTCCTTTAACTTCAGAGAAAGTAACTCCATCTTTGTCAATTTTAGTCTCCATCGCCATCATAATATGCGAGAAGTCTTTGTTGTTCACATAAGTTCCGCTTGGCCAAGGGAAACTTTCTCCTCCCATAGCTGCGCGCAACATAGCGATTGAAAGATATGACGGGCTTTGGAATGATGAGCGACCGCGAAGATCGATAATTCTTTTTCCACCTTGTGTTACATATTTCTGCATATCTTCCCAAGCTTGTTCGCTTAACTCTTCTGTACCGATAATTGAAGAAAGAGCTCTTCCGTCAATTTTAGTTGTAGAAGCAAATACAGCCATTTGCTCTCCATGTCCGCCATAAGTACGACAACCTGTTACTTTGTCTTGCGGAACATTGAAGTATTGAGCTAAAGCTGTACGTAAACGTGTACTATCTAAAGCCGCAAGTGTGCTAACTTGTGAAGGTTTCAAACCTGAATATAAAAGAGTAATTAAACCAGTGATATCAGCAGGATTGAAAACAATAGTTACGTGTTTTGCATCCGGGCAGTATTGTTTGATATTTTTACCAAGTTCAACTGCAATTTCTGCATTTCCTTTAAGCAAATCTTCACGAGTCATGCCAGCTTTACGTGCTGCACCACCAGATGAAACAATGTATTTAGCACCTTCAAAAGCAATTTTCGGGTCAGTTGTCCATGTTAAGTCAACGCCATCGAAACCACAATGATACATCTCTTCAACAGCTCCTTCTAATGCTGGTGCGTATGGATCATAAGCACAGATGTTAGAAGATAATCCCATCATAATTGCAGTTTGCAACATGTTTGAACCAATCATTCCGGCAGCCCCGACAATCAGAAGCTTTTCGTTTGTTAATGCCTTCATATAAATTTCATTTAGAAGTTAATAGTTTATAGTTAAACAAACAATACACGATAAAGGATAATTCGGTAAAGTTTTTTAACGTGTCAAAAATAGATACTATTTTCGTTATCAGAACATTCTTTTTTGTTATGGGTTATAACTTTAGGTTATGATCTATTTTTGAAAATATATTTCTATTTTGATATCATTTATGTTCCTTTTGTTGTTATAATAACTTTAACTAGTAATGTAAATTATATTTTTGCACAAAAAGCTAAAACCCTTAATTATGCGAAAAATACAACTTATTCTGATTTTTGTTTTCTTGTTTGCTTATTCCGGCGTTAAAGCTCAACATAATTTTAAAATTAACACACGTGTTTTTGGCCCATCTAAAGATTATGTGATCCATCATCCGGATACATCTAATATTGTTTTCGGGTTGCCGTGTGTCCGATATTCAAATTTGAACGGATTTGGTTTAGAACTTATTGCGGGACATGCTTTCGGCCAGATTAACGGTGCGAATATAAGTGGAATTTATAATATAGCAAGAGGTGGTGTTAATGGTTTTAATTTAGCAGGTTTCTCAACGTATGCCCAAAAGTATATGCGTGGAGCTTCAATTGCAGGTGGATTTAATGTCCTTTATGGTGATATGAATGGATTTAAACTGTCTGGTATTGCTAATTTCAATATTGGGAATGCGCATGGATTTCAACTTGCGGGTATTACAAATTTTAATGCTGAAGATTTATATGGACTCCAGCTAAGTGCTCTTACTAATGTAAATGGAGGTACCTTGAAGGGAGCTCAGGTTTCTGGTTTTTTGAATGTCTCTATGGGAAATATGAATGGTTTTCAGATAGGAATTACGAACTATGCCCGTCGTGTAAAGGGTTTCCAGTTAGGTGCTATTAATGTTTCGGGTAGAAGTGTACATGGTTTACAGTTAGGAGTGATAAACTATGCATATGATACAGCACAAATTCAATTGGGACTTATTAATATGAATCCTAGAACGAAGATTTCGGGAATTATTTACGGGGGAACAATGACTGCTATTAATTTCGGGATACGCTTTAGAAATAAATACACGTTTTCAATTCTATCTATAGGTTATCCTTATGATGATTCACTTGCTGAATTCTCCGGAGCTTTTAGTTACCGTAAAGGTGTCTATTATGACTTTAAGAGATTTACCTTTTCTGCCGATCTTGGTTATTCACATATTAATCTTGTTTCTAGTAAAGAACATGAGGAAAAGGTCCCTGATGCACTCTGGTCAGTTCAGGCTCGAGGTAACATAGGCTTCCGAATCTGTAAATACATAGGAGTTTTTGCCTCCGGAGGTTATGAATATACAGCTCGTTACGGCACTTTTGCTTGTTTCAGACGTGAACCAATTTTTGAATTCGGGGTTTCATTATTTTAAATTGAAGAGGAATGAAAAGAGTTTTAAATATTGCGATAGTTTTTGTTTTATTATTGAGTCAGCAAGCCTGGGCTCAGGAATCATGGAGACAGAAAGATCGTTCTCCTATGGTTGATTCTACTTTTAAGCTTAATCCTTACAGACCTGTCGCAATGATTGCAGGGACTAATATATTGATTTGGACTTTTAATCGCTTCGTGGCTAACGAGCCATGGGCAAGGGTGAATATGTCAACGATCAGCAACAATATGATAAAAGGGTTCACATGGGATAGTGACGGGCTTGAAACAAATATGTTCTCACATCCGTTTCATGGCAATTTATATTACAATGCAGCACGTTCTAATGGCTTGAATTACTGGCAGTGTATTCCATATACGTTCTTTGGGAGTATGAGTTGGGAATTTATGGCTGAAAATGAGCCTGCGTCAGTCAATGATCTTTTTGCAACTTCTATTGGAGGATTGGCTTTAGGTGAAATGACACATCGTTTATCTTATAAAATATTAGACGAGTCGTCTGTTGGCTGGGAGCGTTTTGGACGTGAACTGGCAGCGGGAATTATTAATCCCATCGGATTTATAAACAGACTCGTTGAAGGGAAGGTTGGTCGCAGGAGAGCACGTGGATATTATCGACCATATCAGAATGATGATATTGCAGTGTCATTAGGTATTGGAACGACCTTTATATCAGAGTCATCAGCACCATATAAAGGCGGAGGTGCAGGAGTTTTGGATCTGAATCTTACCTACAATGATCCATTTGAACTGACATATCCTGTTCCTTACGAGTATTTTAAATTAGATGCTTCTTTCAATGTAATTGGCTCGCAGCCATTTGTCGGGAAGCTTAACTCTTTAGGTTTGCTTTATGGCAAGCATTATGATCCGATTCCGGGACATAAAATGTTAGTCGGTGCTTTCCAGCATTTGTCTTATTATGACTCAAAATCCGGGATCAAAGGGTCAGAGGTCATTCCTTTTAAGTTTGCAGCTCCCGCATCATTTGGTGGAGGGATGCTTTATAATATGAAGAATTCGAATCAATCAATTGATTTAAAATTCGGAATTCTTTTGAATGGGATTATTATGGGAGGGAGTGCAACAGATTATGAACACGTAGGAGAAAGGGATTATAACTTCGGGAGCGGATTTAGTACACTTGTCAATACAGAACTGACCTTTCAGGATAAAGCATCTTTCTATCTAAGTGGCGAGTTATATCAGCTTTATACATGGAAAGGATGGAATCCCGATGCAAATTATGATGGTATCAGACCTGAGTTACTCAATGTGCAGGGTGATAAAAGTAATACACTGTTTGCGATTATTAATCCGCGGATCAATCTCAATATCAATCCCAATTTAGCTTTCCAGATAAATTGTTATATCTATTTCAGAAATACACATTATTCATACGAGAAGGATGTATTCTTTAATACCTATGAGACAAAGGCATCTTTAATTTATCGGTTCTAAAGAAAAAATCTTACATTTGTATTAGAAGTCAGAATGAAATATATATGAGATCGAAAATAGATGTAGATACATGGAATAGAAAGGAGTTATTTAATTTTTTTCTGAATTTTGCAGAGCCATTTTATGGTATAACTGTTGAGATAGATGTAACAAAACTTTATACAGAGTGTAAAGCAAACGACTACTCTTTTTTCGTGTATTCATTGCATCGGATTTTACGAGCTGTTAACGGATGTATGCCGTTTCGGCTACGGATTGAAGATGGTGAACTATATCAATATGACGCAATCCATGTTTCTCCTTCTATCGGAAAAGAGAACGGGACATTCGCTTTTTCTTTTATGCACTACTATCCCGATTTAATGATGTTTAGATCTGAAATGGAGTCTGAGATCGAGAAAGTGAAAACGGTTGAAGGAATGAATTATACTCCGGATGCAGCCAGACAAGATACAATCCACTTTTCGGCAATTCCCTGGGTAAAATTTACATCATTATCTCATGCCCGGTATCTGAAAAGTGAAGATAGTGTTCCGAAAATATCTACCGGAAAAATAACACGGTCAGCTGATAAATATCTCATGCCTTTGTCTGTTCACGTGCATCACAGTCTAGTGGATGGAAAGGATGTTGGTGTGTTTATTGACTTACTTCAAACTATAATGGATGAGTAAATCACTTTTTATTTTACAAAGAAGTGAGAATCTTTAAAATTGAAACAAAATGAAACTTAGTAATGAATGGTTCAGTGCACTCTCTACTGCAGAGAATGGTAATTTAGTAATTGTAAGCGGACGAGAGGAACTGGACGAGTTCAAAGCTTGTCGTAAACTCAAAGAACGTATCGAAATTTACTGGAAATACGAAGGAGATGAAAAGGGTATGCCGACAGATGAAGAAGCTGAACTCATGGAAAATGTTCAGGAAAAGCTTCAAAAGGCAGTAGAAAAAGATAAGTTGGCTATTCTTACCGGGGTTTATACCGGAGATAAAGAGCGTACTTTAGTGTTTTATGCTCGTACATCACGTGTGTTTGGTGAAAGACTGAATGAAGCATTGGCTGAATTCGAACTTTTACCGATTTCTCTTTATGTCGAACTAGATGAAGAGTGGGATGAATACACGGATATGTATGAAATGAAAGAATTCGAAATTGAATAATAAGCCTGTTGTTAACAAATTAAATATAAGATCATTCATGGAAAATCAACAAATAGAAATCGAGTTGAACGAAGAAGTAGCACAGGGAATTTATGCAAATCTTGCTATCCTGACTCACTCAAGTTCTGAATTTGTTCTGGATTTCGTTCGCATTATGCCTGGTGTGCCTAAAGCGAAAGTAAAATCCCGTATTATCATGACACCGGAAAATGCAAAGCGTTTACTGATGGCATTACAAGATAATGTTTCAAAATTCGAATCCCAATTTGGGAAAATAAATACAGAAGAAACGCCGACTGTACCTCCTTTGATCGGGAAAAGCGGAATGGCGTAAAGTATAATCTTAAACTTTTAGTCAGAATGAAGCACTTCACCAATGTTAAAGATCTTGGCAATCTGGAGCTAGCTCTTAAGGAAGCATTTGAGATCAAAAAAGATCGTTTTAAGTTCTCCGAATTAGGGAAAAATAAAACGTTATTGATGATTTTTTTTAATTCGAGCCTTCGTACACGTTTGAGTACACAAAAAGCGGCTATGAATTTGGGTATGAATACAATGGTTCTTGATATTAATCAAGGAGCATGGAAGCTCGAAACCGAACGTGGTGTCGTGATGGATGGTGATAAACCGGAACATATCCTTGAAGCAATTCCTGTTATGGGTAGTTATTGCGATGTGATCGGAGTGCGTGCATTTGCTACATTCGAAGATAAAGATCAGGATTATAAAGAGACTATTATTTCTCAATTTATTAAGTATTCGGGTAAGCCTGTTTTTAGTATGGAAGGAGCTACACGCCATCCTCTTCAAAGTTTTGCTGACCTGATAACGATTGAAGAATTTAAAACAAAGCCTCGGCCAAAGGTTGTCTTAACATGGGCTCCTCATCCAAAGGCTTTGCCACAAGCGGTAGCAAATTCTTTTGCTGAATGGATGAATGAAACAGATTACGATTTTGTAATTACGCATCCGCATGGATATGAGTTAGATCCTCAATTCGTAGGAAAGGCTAAAGTTGAATATGATCAACGTAAAGCTTTTGAGGGTGCTGATTTTATATACGCAAAAAACTGGTCTGCATTTGAAGATCCTAATTATGGGCAAGTTTTGTCTGTAGATCGTGATTGGACAGTCGATGCCGAAAAAATGGCTTTGACAGATAATGCTTATTTTATGCACTGTCTACCGGTCAGACGTAATATGATTGTTACGGATGACGTGATTGAAAGCGATCGTTCTATAGTAATTCCTGAAGCTGCAAATAGAGAAATTTCGGCACAGGTCGTTTTAAAACGGATTCTTGAATCACTATAATATAAGAAAAGAGGATGAACATAACGTTCATCCTCTTTTCTTATATGAATATCAATTTATTTTTAGTCAATTGAACTCTTGCTCCGCAAAGCATTGGATAGTTAATGGATCCATGTCCGACAGGGAAGTCGAAAATTACAGGTATATCATATTTGTCAGTAAGTGTGCGAATCGATCCGTAAATGGTGTCATACATCAGCGGATCTTCATTGCAAGATGTAAACTGACCTATTATAAGTGCTTTAATATTTCCGAGAACTCCTCCTAGCTCAAGATTATACATCATTCGCTCTATCTGATAAGGATGTTCTCCTATATCTTCAATAAATAGAATCGGATCATTGAACTGAGATGTAATATCATAAGCAGTACCTCTTAAACCACATAGCACCGCCAGATTTCCACCAATAAGAGTACCTTCTGCATCACCATATCTATTAAGCGCATTTTGTGAAAGTGAATATTCAGGTTTTACACCCTTTAGTATATCAAACATCAGAATACTGCTTTTGTCTTTACCGTCGGTTTCGGAAAGATGTTTGCACATCGGTGCATGCATAGAGATTAATCCGGCCTGATTGCATAAAGCATGAAGAGCTGTTATATCTGAATAGCCAATGATCCATTTCGGATTCTTACGTATTTCGTCAGGATTTAAATGTGGGAGTAAGTGTACTATTCCGTAACCTCCGCGGCTACATAGGATGGCCTTGATTGAGGGGTTGGATAAAGCGCTCCGAAAACTATTGACGCGCTCAGCAATACTACCCGCAAATCTGCCTGTTTTTGTGCAGGCCAAAGGATCTATACTCACATTGAACCCTTCTTGCTGAATAACTTTGACAGCATCATCAATCAGAAGTGGTTCAATAGCCCCGGAGGGTGTTATAATGGCTATTTCGGAGCCTTTCTCAAGTGATTGAGGTAAAATCATATATCTATTGAAAAAAGTAGGGTTACGATGCAATATTAATAAATTGCTTCATAACCCTACTTTAATTATAACTAAATCTTATGCGTCAATTTTAGCATAAGTTGCATTTGCTTCGATAAATTCTTTACGAGGAACAACATCTTCGCCCATTAGCATCGAGAAAATATGATCGGCTTCTGTTGCACTTTCAATCGTAACCTGTCTAAGTGTGCGATGTTCAGGATTCATAGTTGTATCCCATAGCTGTTCTGCCTTCATCTCCCCAAGACCTTTGTAGCGTTGAGTGTGAACTTGTCCTTCATTTCCGTTTGCAAACTCCGAAATAAATTGCTGACGTTGCATATCATTCCAGCAATATCTTTCATTCTTTCCTTTTTTACATAGGTATAAAGGAGGTGTTGCGATATATATATATCCGTTTTCAATAAGCGGACGCATATAACGGAAGAAGAATGTAAGAATCAATGTTGCAATGTGTGACCCGTCGACATCGGCATCGGTCATAATAATGATTTTGTGATAACGAAGTTTAGTAAGGTTCAAAGCCTTTTCATCTTCTTCCGTACCCACGAACACACCTAATGCTTTATAAATATTCTGAATCTCTTCGCTATCCATTACTCTGTGGAACATAGCTTTTTCCACATTCATAATTTTACCTCTAAGTGGTAGAATAGCTTGCGTGTTACGGTCACGTCCTTGTTTTGCTGTACCACCTGCAGAATCCCCTTCGACAAGGAATATTTCGCATTGCTGAGGATCTTTACCCGAACAGTCTGCCAATTTACCAGGTAGTCCGCCTCCTGACATTGGAGATTTACGTTGTACCATTTCTCTGGCTTTTCGGGCGGCATATCTGGCAGTTGCAGCTAAGATAACTTTGTCAACAATGGTTTTAGCTTCTTTCGGGTGTTCTTCAAGATAATTTCTTAAAGCTTCACTCACAGCCATATCAACAGCTCCGATAACCTCGTTGTTACCTAATTTTGTTTTAGTCTGCCCTTCAAACTGAGGTTCAGCAACTTTTACTGAAACGACAGCTGTAAGGCCTTCGCGGAAGTCATCACCACTGATTTCAACTTTTACTTTGTCAAGTAGTTTAGAATCTTCAGCATATTTCTTCAGTGTACGAGTCAATCCTCTACGGAATCCGGCGAGGTGAGTACCTCCTTCAATCGTATTGATGTTATTTACGTACGAATATACGTTTTCATTGTAAGAAGTATTGTAAGACATCGCAACTTCTACCGGAATACCCTGTTTTTCAGTAACAATGTGGATTACATCTTCCATTAGAGGCTCACGTGATTTATCCAGGAATCGGACAAATTCTTTTAAACCGTCTGTTGAATAATAGCTTTCGCTTTTAAAAGAGCCATCTTCGTTTTTGATACGTTTGTCTGTAAGGCTCAAACGAATTCCTGCATTAAGGAACGCAAGGTCACGAAGACGAGCTGCCAGAATATCAAATTTGTACTCTTTTTCAGTAAAAATAGAATCATCCGGTTTGAATGTAACAGTCGTTCCGGTAATATCTGATTCGCCGATTATAGAAACGGCTGCGTAAGGCTTACCGCAAGAGTATTCCTGCATATAAATATGTCCCTGACGACGTACTTCTACACGAACATAAGTTGACAATGCATTTACACAAGATACACCGACACCATGTAAACCTCCGGATACTTTATAAGATCCTTTATCGAATTTACCACCGGCGTGAAGAACAGTCAGAACAACTTCCAATGCTGATTTACCTTCCTTCTCGTGTATATCAACCGGAATACCACGTCCATTATCTACAACGGTGATTGAATTGTCTTCATTGATTGTTACTTCGATATGGTCACAGTAACCAGCTAATGCTTCATCAATCGAGTTGTCAACAACCTCATAAACGAGATGGTGTAACCCTTTAATACCGATATCTCCGATATACATCGCAGGTCTTTTACGAACTGCCTCTAAACCTTCCAGTACCTGAATACTATCGGCTGAGTAAGATGCATTATTTGTGTTATTTAATTCTTCTGCCATAGATTGCTGTTTTCTAATTCACGAGTAATTGAACATGAGGTTAATAGTTAAGCCAATTACTTTACAAAGATATAAAAAACTGTGGGTTAGCGGGCAAGGTTGTCAGATGAATTTTACATTATCACTTAAAGAAAAATAGTCTGTTAAGCTGGTTTTAGGAGTATAAAAAAAGATATCTGACTTCGATGTTCTTTTTATTACATTGAAGTCAGATATCTTTCTGTTTTACTTATTATTAGAATCCTTTTCCGAACCAACCTTTATCTGAGAAATATCTCATTAATTTTTGAATCGCATCCTGGATATCTTTTCTTATTTCTTCTTCGATCTCACGTACTTCTACACGTCCGTGCTCGTTCATTTTTGTCAATAAAAAATGAGAGAAGATTTGTTTCGCCTCGTCTTTTGACATTTCCTGATTGAACTGGATTGTTAGTACATGACCATGCAAAACAATCTCTGCAAATAATCTTTTTTTCTCGCCGTTGTCTGCATAAACAGCATAATTTGTCACTTCATTTCCTTCTCCGGTACAAGGAGGTACTAAGGTTTTTAGCAAAGGAAGCATTACTTTGAACGCTTGATCTATTTTTAATTTTTCCATATCTTTAAATTGTAAAGTTTAGGTTTATATATAAATAGAACATACATAAACGGACAATGTTTATTGAATACAGAAAAAAATAGCTTTAACGAAAAGTGTCGTTTCAGATGATTTCCTTTTATGATGGATTTATTCTGTACTTCTTATTTTTAATCTACTGATTCTTAGTTTTATATTCGGTATAAATAATTCTTGAACCATATGTTTTAATCTGTTAAACGTAAGTCGCACAAAATTGCGGTGTACAGCGCACTTTTGTGCGACCTACTTCGCACTTTTATGCGGTGTACATCGCATAAATTAATTTACTTGTTTAAGATATTATTCGCGCCGGATTGGAAATTATTTCGGATGTATATTTTCTTAGTCTATGGGATCTTTTTGACTTGATCCATTTCTTTAGCCAGGTATGTTCTGATTGTTTTTTTTGAACTAGTAAAGAATAGTGTCTGAATGTTTTCTTTGGCTTAGAGAAGAATAGAGTGCCCTTTTTATCTGAATCGCAGATTCCCTTTTGGGAGAGTTTGTCAGATGAAGAAGGTGTTTTTATAATAATCGCTTAATTTGGTTGTAGAGATGCTAATGTAAGGGCAAAAAAAAGGTGTTACTTACGTAACACCTTAACGGTAGCCCATAGGGGAATCGAACCCCTCTTTCCAGAATGAAAATCTGATGTCCTAACCGATAGACGAATGGGCCAACTTAGGAAGACCTTAAAGTCATTCGAATAATTAAATATACAACTACCGAAATAATTATATATTCAGTAGCCCATAGGGGAATCGAACCCCTCTTTCCAGAATGAAAATCTGATGTCCTAACCGATAGACGAATGGGCCAACTTAGAAGGCT
>JBOFIZ010000203.1:0-2951 GCA_051650425.1 Bacteroidales bacterium | reverse complement strand
ACAAAAGCATATATGGGGCTACCTGCCAGTGATGCTATCTCAGAATTTCTTTCAGGTGAAGTTTCAGCAGGAGCAAAAGCTAATCTTCCGTTAGGAGTAGTAGGATGTATCTCTATCACATTATCAGCAATAAATATTCCATTTTTACCTGCATTAAAATTACCTGCAATTGCCCAGTCTTTTCTCACGGTAATATCTTTTACCAATGTCCCGATGGTTATACGAATCGTTCCCTGAGCTGTTTGATCAGCCGTGAAATTAACCTTTATGTCTGTCGAGTTGGACGATATTTGCTGTCCGGCTACCAGACTCATGTTTTCTCCTGTAATCAGCTCTATTTGTGATGGAGGCGATGTACTACCTGTATTAAAGGCATTCGTT
Source organism: Bacteroidales bacterium (assembly GCA_051650425.1). GTDB lineage: Bacteria > Bacteroidota > Bacteroidia > Bacteroidales > UBA7332 > UBA7332. The sequence goes on along the minus strand of JBOFIZ010000203.1, from coordinate 2,570 downwards.
GTTACCGTAGCTACTGTAATATCTTTTTGTTCTCCATCTGCCAGTAATATAAACTGAGAACTAGTTAAACCTAAAAAGTAATCCTGATTCGCAATAATATCATGTGAATCATCCAATACAAGTACATCAATTACGATTCCCGAACCAGCCGGTGCAGCAATAGCCTCTTGCATCGTAGCATATCCATTGTTTGAGACAGATAGCACATTTAGTAAATATGAAACATTACATAATGCAGCATCTTCTTTTACGAGAATCTTATAGAAACGTTCATCGGTACTATTTTTAAACTTGCCTCGTATAATGACCTCTATAGGTTGCTGTGTCCGGAAAAAATATAGCGGACAGGTTGTTGTTACATTATTTTCTATTGTTTCCAGAATGGGCTGAAGGATATTATTCTCCCTCTTTCCATAATTCACACGCGATGACTTATTGACCGGAGGAGTTTGAAATCCTTTCGGGTTGATTAACCCTTTGCTAAATACATTCACCAGTGATACACCGGTAAGAGTAAAACCACTGACAGAGGCGGCTTTTGTCGCATCTACACTCAGTTTACTAACGCTTCTAGACAATAATATGCTGTTAATCTTCAATCCTTTCTGTATTTTTGGAAATATAGCAGATTCTCCGAACATCGGTATAGATGTATTCAGTATATGTGTCGTATTATCTAAAAATGGAAATGCATTTTCGGGATTAGATAATGCTGTGATCCCCCCCGACGCAGAAGTGCCGTATAATAGATAATCGGTCAAAACAGACTGATATGTTTTACCAATCATGTTGTTTCGCTGTGCTTGTATGATTTTGTCAGCATTTGCAATAAATAATATGAACGTAGGAGCTTCTGATGCTGATATAATTACAGTTCGATTAGCGCCGTTCAGTTCAACGGGTGCAATTTCACTCAGGATGGCACCTGCATCGTATGTATCCGGATTCGGATTTTCAAAACAGAGTGCCCATATATTTGTTAATGTTGATTCAGTCAGACCGGCATCTGTCTTTGTAGGTTTATTAAACCCACCGCTGATTAAATTAACAGACAGACTTACCTTACCTTCCGGTACCCTGTTTTCTTCACTGTTATCCTGTTCGAATGTTTGATCCGTACAGGCTGTTAATAGAAGAATAATCAGGAATTGTACTATTTTTTTCATTCGGATAATAAATTAAATATTTAAATGTAACCCCGGATAACCAGTATTAAGTCACTCTCTATTTGGTGTTGCCCCATAGAGGTTTGGCTATTAAATCTTTCGTTATTCCGGTAATACTTGCTCCTAATGTATAATCTTTTCCGTCGATTGTCCATCCCTGATGGATCAACCCGTTTGTATCAGGTAGTTTTACATCCGAAAGGATGATTGATCCACCCTGATCGGCATATTGATTCAAAATCATCCCACTTTTGGTTGGAGCTGTAATAACGCCTGATCCATTGTTCTGAAGATCATACGAGAGCATATATAATGGAATAATCTCACCGGGAGAATCATCGACAACACAACGTACAAAGAGACCGTAATAATCTTTTGTATTTAATCCCTGCACACCAATACGACTTTTGCTTATGACATACATCAGAGAGATCTCTGTACCTCCGGGTGCTCTGTCTTCGATCATATAATAGGAGTTACTGTTTACAAAAGCATTGAATCCTAATCCCTGACCAGAGACACCATAGGTGTTATGAAAATAACCGCTGTTTGGCAGGAAATAATTATCGAGTCTTAATCCGGTAGAAACAATTCCGGTTCCATCGTAATTATAACCTGGCTGATGTCCGGGAGTCGGTCTTGGAGATAAAAATTTACCTTCCTGCTTGATTGACGTAAATTCCATAAACTCTTTTTTGTTAGGTAGTCGCCATTTATTCTTTTTAGGAGCCCATCCTCTGCGTGTCATAAACAAACAGATATCACCGAGTCCTTCGTCCGGTTTAAACGGGAACTTTTGGTTTACTACAGTCGTAAAATCTGTTGCCAACTTCGGGCTATTTATTTTTATATTTCCCGTAGAGCACCAGATATAATCCATCACCCTACTGATTGACTCACTTTCAGATCCTCCCGGCATAGCTTGTAATCCGCCCCAAAAGAATGGTACACCCTGGTATTTCTCATGAGGAGCAGTTTCTCCTTCTAATGGAACATCATCAAAAGCCAACCGTTGTGTAGCAGCATCCCAGTAGATATTTGATCCTGCCATACCCGATCCTCCTACCCGGATAGTCCGTTTCAGGTTTCCGGCCTGAATCACTAAAAGGTCATTTCCGATTGATTTTTTGCTTCGTTTGATAGTTAATGTGCCTGTACCTGTTCGGCTTTCCTTATCATATGTATAATCCAGCTTAGTCTGTGCCATATCAAACTTAAGAGCAATCTGCTTATCTGTGTCTGCAAACTGACTTAACAGTGTAAGTGCTGTTTCCGGAACATTGCGGGTTGTGAAGAAGATCTTACTCGGACTTGTATATGAATAAGGCACATTAAGTTGAGAAAACGAAATCGAAACTTCCGGAATGATTTCGTCAGCCTGATTCGGATTCCAAGGAAGAATAG
>JBOFIZ010000202.1:0-4082 GCA_051650425.1 Bacteroidales bacterium | reverse complement strand
TTCTGATATCTGTAATCGATAATGTTTTTTTTGTTTTCAGGTAATCCGGCTTTTTGTGCATATACGCCGTTCAATACAGAAATAAGTGTTATTCCCGTTACAAGAAGTTTTGTATATGTACAATTTGTTTTCATCATCTTTTTTTGTTAGTAATCAACCAATTCAAGGATATCCATGATATCACTATCTAATTTTGCCGTTTCTTTCAAATCGGGATTAAGCATCAACGCCCGGCGTAATGACTCCATCGCAATTGTAAGATTATCCGTTCTGTTGGCACATACAGCCCGGATATACCATATGCGCGCGTTCTCTGCATTTTCGGGCAGGTCCAGAAGAGCAGTTATTTTTTGTTCAGCCTCCCGATTCCTGTCCATACATAAGAGTATAAGCACTTCATTCAGTCCGCCTTTTGATACGATTAGCGGATATGCTTCGTTATATCTGCCGTTTAATGCAGCAATGATTGCCTTGAGATAAGCGATTTCATCTATTTCAGGCAGTGTTGTACATAAAGAATCGGCAAGACTGTATTCATTGGCTCCCAAAGCCATGATGGCCTGGTTATATTTTATTTCCCAGGGAGCATCCTGATCTATCACAGGTTTCAATACAGAAGTATCGAAAGAATCTCTTTGAATAAGATGAATCGCATACTTATTAGCCAAAAGCAGAAAATCGGGATACTCATCAAGCGCCTCCTTATCTATTGCTATCTGCTCTGCCTCGTCGGCAGAAGTATCCGATAATCGCCAAAACTCATAGCGAGTCAGTTTTCTGCTTTTGTTTTTGTATCGCTCCCGGATCTCCTCATCTTTAAGATTCCGGAAAATTGAATAATCAATCGTATATTCCGTTCGTCTTAATTGGGGTAATAATTCGGTAGCTACATAAGACTGATAAAAAGGAAGTCTTCTGAGAGCTATATGACAGCGTGTATAATCATTTTTATACTGATCAGTGATTTGCTGAATTTGCCGGCCTATATCAACTGAGTCTTCGGTTGCCAGATTTGCTACATGTTTCCAGGATTCCACCTCTGAGTCGCTTTGCAGTTTTATGTACTTTCTGCTAGTCTGAGGAATAATCTCTTCAATATAAGACAAGACTGCATCCGTCCTTTTTTTTGCCAGTGACTTGTTTGTTTCATAATTACCGTCGGGAGATGTATATCCGACGACCGAAACAGATTGAATCGTAGCTTCATCATTTTGGAGAATCTGCCGGATGATGCGAGCAATTTTGTTTAACTCCAGATTATTTACAGAATCGTTTCTGTCTAATGAAGCCTTGCCGATAGGGAAACGGATATCCGATATCCCTTTTTCAGCCATTAAGTTCATTTCCGGTTTCGGATAATAAATCGAATCACTTATCTCGTAAGGTGTAAAACCAAATGAAATAAACCGAAGTGCATTTTTTGTGCCTCGCGCTATGACAACTGTATCCAGATAATCTTTCGGATGTTCCAGAAAAGCATTTACGGCCAGATAACATTCAGCTTTGAAATCATGATTGATATTCTTAGGAGCAACGTAAATGGAGTCATAATAGGCATAGATATATTCGTTGTCTTTCAGTTTGTTTTCAACAGTATATTTGTGAAGTGAGTCATTTTTCAAATCAAAACTATTTTGTCTGAGATTGTTAATCTGAAAATGATTTCCATCTATTACTACAGGTCTGAAATAGGCGTAGTTTTTCAGGTTTGCATCATACAGAGATGGCTGAACAATGAATCGCTTATCTGTTTTAAATATTTTAGAGGGAACTCTGAATTTCGTTTTTAAATGAAAGAAATTTCCTTTTACCTCCAAATCAGTAGGTTCGACACTTATTTTTTTATTTTGTTCTTTACCGATGATAACGACCTCCTGTATTTCGATTTCTCTTTCGCTCATCTGTATGTTGATGATCTGGCGGTTCTCTATTTTTACAGTAATGTCGTTATATCCGGGAATATTAAAAAGTAATTCTCCATCCGGCGAAGCCTGAATTGAGTAGTTTCCATCGCGATCGGTTAATCCCAGTAAGTTACCGTTACTTGCAATATTTACATTTCTCAAAGGCTTTTGTGAAGCTAACTCTGTTACCTTTCCCCGTATTTTTATTTTGTATTCTGCATGCAGATTGGAGAAATAAATAAGTGAAATACAGAGAAATACGATCTTATAAGGTTGAATTAGTTTCATATTCTGTCTATCTTAGTATATACTGTAGCGTAATAGCAGCGTGAGTTAATACTGGTTTGATACCACTTTTTGTCGTCAGATTCCGGCTGTGATTATATCCAACTCCAAAACCGACTGCAGGTACGAGATTAAGGCGTTCGTTGAGAATAAAGCTATATCCGTAACCCAAACCCAAAGCAATCATGTTTCCATCATAGAATTTATGTTTAAGATGTAAATCATAAGCACTGTATAATAAGTTGATACCTATAAAATGAGCATAAAAAGCTTGCTTTAACCAGTATCTGTATTCAGGGCGTACGCTTATTTGTCTGAGAGATAATTTTTCACTTAATCGCCAGGGGCATCCGGCAACATCCATAGCGATAGTCGATTTGTGATTTAACCTCAATTCGATTCCGATATTTGGCGTTAAGATTCCCCATTCTAATAAATTCGTTGATATACAACTTCTTTGCGCATAGCCAGTTTCAATATTACAAAATGCAAACACAAACAGGCAAATTGAAATCAGATGTAATCGGCGAGATCTTTTCAGTTGTTCCATGAATAATAATGATTTGAATAGTAATATCATATTCAAAAATTTGTTTGCAATATTAACGGCTGAGTTCACTTTTTATCTCGGAGAATGAGTATGTTTCAGATCTACAAAAAGGAGTATTAGACTGGGATAATGATCTATATTTTAGAATTGATAAATTTAGTAAGTGTTTGATATATAGTATTATGTAAGTGTTTGTGTAGTACTACATTCGGGGTATTGAAATAAAGTTGTAATATACACTGATATTGACGGCGAATTTGATTGAAAAGTCAGGGATAAATAGATTTTATTATCTTTGTATTATCTCATAATAAAATAGAAATCAATGGACGGAACAAGACGAAGTGATATAAAAATAGGTCAGTTAGTAAATATTGTCCTAAAAGAAGACCAAAGAACAGGTGAATTGACAGAAGGTGTCGTTAAGAATATTCTGACAAAGTCTCCGGTACATCACAGAGGGATTAAGGTGAGATTAGAAACCGGAGAAGTAGGTAGAGTGAAAGAAATACTTGAAGATCCGGAAGATTAATGATAAAAAAAAGAGGCTGCCTAATATTCGTTAGACAGCCTCTTTTTTTTATACTTCGACAACCTTAATAACTTCGACAGGGCAGCTGTCAGCAGCATCGCGAATGCCCGATTCAAACTGATTCAGATCAGGTACGACCTGTACATGACATTCGTCTGTTACCTGAAATACTTCCGGACAAATTTCTTCACAGATACAGCAAGCTGTACACCCCTCATCAATCCAAACTTTTGTAATAGCCATAACTTAATAGTTTAAGATAAATAGATTTACGTTCTTACTCTATTTATAACTATAGAAGGTATCAAATAGTTTAGCTCAAAATGATTTTACAAACTTCAATAATGTGTATTTCTGTTCGAAGGCTTAATATCTCTGATACAACGAACTTTGAATCTAAAATTCGAATTATTCTGAGTAGCTCCATTAATAAGAACTCTTTTCATATCCTGAATAATGGATGCATCTTTATGATAAGCATAGTCTCCGACCCAATAACTACCGGTTAATGGATGCAGAATATTCTTTATCTCAAACATCAATTTGTATTCATTGAATGTTGGCATTCGCCAATCAGTATATCCACCTTCGCGAAGTGCTAAACAACCTTTCGTAGGATTTGGATTGATGGTTCCATGATTATTGTTGCCCCAGATTTCTATCCATCCACTCGCTTCATACCATGTGAGTGAAGTTAAATCCTTAGTAGAAATCTCGAAGTGTGCAGATATTTTATCCTGGTCTTGAGCGAAATGGGTAGGGATGCTTATATCATTTGCTCCATTTTCGGTAGCGATATAATTCGGATTTG
>JBOFIZ010000201.1:0-5886 GCA_051650425.1 Bacteroidales bacterium | reverse complement strand
GTTGATGAGCCTTATCGTATGTTTACTTCGCGCGCAGAATATCGTATCCTGCTACGTCAGGATGATGCAGATATGCGATTAACAGAAAAGGGATACCAACTGGGTCTGGCAACAAAGGAGCGTTACGATCTGCTTTTAGAGAAAAAAGAACATATCGAACACCTTGTTGAATTCGCTAAAGAATATTCCATAAAAGCACAATATATCAATGAAGGTTTAGAGCAATTAGGAACATCTCCACTGAAACAAGGAGTAAAACTATTTGATCTGATCTTAAGACCTCAATTGAATATCGCGAATCTGGCACCTTTAATTCCGGCACTTCAACGTGAGCTGGACAAGATACCAAATCGCAAAGAGGAGATCATTGAAGCAGCGGAAATCTTAATTAAATATAGTGGCTATATTGACAGAGAGAAGATGATTGCAGACAAGATTAACCGACTTGAAAATATTCGGATAAAAGGAAAGTTTGACTATAGCTCAATCAAAGCCTTATCTACTGAAGCCCGTCAAAAGCTTAGTGCTATTGATCCGGAGACAATTGCTCAGGCTAGTAGAATTCCGGGGATTTCACCAAGTGATATAAATATCTTGTTAATCTTGTTAGGAAGATAATAAAACAATAGAAACCAATATTTTACCACGTATCGTTTCACGTGAAACTAAAAGTATAAATCATGGATATACAAAAAATCAAAGCAGCTATTCGTAATGTGCCGGATTTCCCAATCCCGGGAATACAGTTTAAAGATCTTACAACTGTATTTAAAGATGCAGAGCTGTTGAGAGAACTTGGAGACGGTCTTTATGATCAATTCAAAGGTATGGGCATTACAAAAGTTGTCGGTATCGAATCAAGAGGTTTTATCATGGGACCCATCCTCGCAACTAAACTGGATGCAGGATTCGTAACACTAAGAAAACCGGGTAAACTTCCGGCTGAAACTTATTGCGAAACTTATGATAAAGAATATGGGACTGATACAATCGAAATTCACCGCGATGCGATTGGTGAGGATGATATCGTATTAATCCATGATGATTTATTGGCAACAGGAGGAACAATGGTTGCAGCTCAAAAATTAGTTGAGCGTTTCAATCCAAAGAAAGTAATCATTAGCTGTATCGTAGAACTGGAATTCCTTGAAGGAAGAAAACTGTTTGATCCGGCTACACCTGTAGAAACTCTGATTAAATTTTAATTCGTGAAAACGGATAAAGAATCAATAGAACAGAAAATTAAAAATATACTCTCGGTTTTACCTCATAAACCGGGAGTATATCAATATTTCGATGAAAAGGGAACCATCATTTATGTTGGAAAAGCGAAGGACCTGAGTAAAAGGGTTAAGTCTTACTTCAACAAAGTTCACGATTCACCGAAGACAAATATACTTGTCCGCAAGATAGCCGATATTAAATATATCGTTGTAGACACAGAAGAAGATGCGTTACATCTGGAGAACAGTCTGATCAAAGAGCATAAACCCAGATATAATGTATTGCTTAAAGATGACAAGACCTATCCCTGGATCTGTATAAAAAAAGAAGCTTTTCCCCGCGTATTTCAAACTCGTAAAGTAATTAAAGACGGCTCTTCTTATTTTGGTCCGTACTCAAACGTATATATCGCTAAGGTCATACTGGAGCTAATCCGGCAATTATATCCAATCCGGACGTGTAAACTGGCATTAGATCCGGAAAGTTTGCGAAGAAAAAACTATAAGGTTTGTCTGGAGTATCACATCAAAAACTGTATGGGATGCTGCGAAAGCCTGATCAGTGAAGAAGAGTATAATGAGTATATCCGGAATATTCGCGAAATTCTTAAAGGAAACACAGAGGAGATTTCAAATCATCTGAAAGAGAAAATGATTGAGCTCGCTTCCGAATTAAGGTTTGAAGAAGCCCAGGCGTTGAAAATAAAGTACGATTTAATCGAAAATTACAAGTCTAAATCTATTATAGTGCATCCTTCAATTACGAATCTGGATGTATTCTCCTACGATGAAGATGACACTACCGCTTACATCAATTATTTACATATTGTAAACGGTAGTATCGTACAGGCTTATACGATCGAATATAAGAAACGTGTAGAAGAACAGAAAGAAGATATATTAAGTTTAGGGATTATGGAGATTCGCTCGCGCTTCAAAAAACTATCGCGGGAGATTGTTATACCTTTTCCTTTAAACATAGACTTAAAGAATATCGTTCAAACCGTACCAAAACTCGGAGATAAGAAAAAACTACTCGAATTGTCCGAACAAAACGTTCGTCAATATAAAGTAGATAAATACAAGCAAGCGGAAAAACTGAATCCGGAGCAAAGATCAATTCGCATCATGACAAGGCTGCAAAAAGATTTAGGTTTAGATAAACTACCCATGCATATCGAATGTTTTGACAACTCGAATATACAAGGAACGAATCCGGTTGCCGCATGTGTTGTCTTCAAGAAAGCAAAGCCATCTAAAAAAGATTACAGGCATTTCAATATAAAAACGGTAGAAGGTCCGAATGACTTTGCTTCAATGCAGGAGATCGTTTACCGGAGATATAAACGTTTGAAAGAAGAAGGAGAACCATTACCTGACCTAATTATTATCGATGGTGGTAAAGGACAGTTGAATGCAGCAGTAGAGATACTCGATCAACTGGGGTTAAGGGATAAAATACAAATCGTTGGTCTTGCTAAACGTCTGGAGGAAATTTTCTTTCCCGGAGATAGCATTCCTTTGTATCTGGATAAAAACTCAGAAAGTCTGAAACTGATTCAACAGTTGCGGGATGAAGCCCACCGTTTCGGGATTACATTTCACCGTGATAAACGGAGTAAATCACAAACGACATCTGTATTGGATGAGATAAAAGGAATAGGTCCTCAAACGAAACAGAAAATACTAAGCCATTTTAAAAGTATCAAACGATTAGAACAAGCCGAATGGAAAGAAGTGGAAGATCTGATCGGTACATCAAAAGCGCAGATACTAAAAAATGGACTTATAGAGAATAGTAAAAGATAATTTTGAGTAAGTTTGTAACAGACTCAGAAAAATAAGATAGTTATGAGATTGGTCATACAGCGAGTAAAAAAAGCAAAAGTAGATGTTTCGGAAGAAACGATTGCAGAGATTGAAAAAGGGATGCTCATTCTTGTGGGAATTGAAGACAGAGATACAGAAAAAGATATCGAGTGGGCTGCAAAAAAAATCGTTAATCTTCGAATTTTTGACGATACAGACGGTATCATGAATTGTTCTATCAAAGAGATCAACGGAGATATAATACTGGTAAGTCAGTTTACTTTGCATGCATCAACAAAAAAAGGAAACCGTCCTGCCTATATAAAAGCTGCAAGACCCGAAATAGCGATACCTGTGTATGAAAAACTGCGTATGGAAATAGAATCAAACCTGGAAAGAAATATTCAGACAGGTAAATTCGGTGCTGATATGCAGGTAGAGTTAATCAATGACGGTCCAGTAACTATTTTAATTGATACGCAAAATAAAGAATAGATATGGAAATTCAACAAGCACAACAAGCCGTTGATAACTGGATCAAAACTTATGGAGTTCGTTATTTCAACGAACTGACAAACATGGTTCTGCTTCAGGAAGAAGTTGGCGAACTAGCTAAGATCGTAGCCCGCATTTACGGCGAACAAAACTTCAAAGAAAGCGATAAAGGATACGATATAGAAGACGAAATGGGCGATGTATTATTCGTATTAATCTGTATGGCTAATCAGATGAATATCGACCTGACGAAGGCTTTTGAAAAGAATATACAGAAGAAAATCAATAGAGATAAAGACAGACATACAAACAACCCTAAACTTGTAAGCAATGAATAAGTACGAAGAAATGCTGAAAGGTTACACAACCGAACTTTCAGATGATGCAGTAAGATCATCAGTAAAAGAGATTCTAAGCAAAAATATGGAAGCTGCAAAAGATAAAGAAGTATATAAACTACTTTTCAATTGCATCGACCTGACCTCTCTAAATACAACAGACACAACTGAGCACATTGCTAACTTTACGAAGAAAGTAAATGAGTTTGAAGCTGAATATCCGCAATTTCCAAATGTAGCTGCAATCTGTGTATATCCAAATATGGCTGCTGTTGTTAGCAGCAATCTGGAAGTAAGCAACGTTAATATCGCTGCTGTTTCTGCAGGTTTCCCTTCTTCTCAGACATTCACAGAAATTAAAGTTGCTGAAACGGCATTAACTGTTGCTGACGGAGCAAACGAAATCGATATCGTGATCAATGTTGGTAATATGATTGCCGGTGAATACGAAGAAATGTGCGAAGAAATCATGGAAGTTAAAGCTGCATGTAACAAAGCTCACTTGAAAGTTATTCTTGAAACAGGTGCTTTGAAAACGGCTACGTTAATTAAGAAAGCCTCATTACTTTCTATCTATGCAGGTGCTGATTTCATTAAAACATCAACAGGAAAAATGGAACCGGCTGCTACATTAGAGGCCGCTTATGTAATGTGTCAGGCTATTAAAGAATACTACGATAAAGAAGGTATCAAAATAGGTTTCAAACCAGCCGGAGGTATTGTAACAACAGAAGATGCTCTGGGATACTATTGTATCGTTAAAGAGATCTTAGGTGAAGAATGGTTGAACAACGAATTATTCCGTTTAGGTGCAAGCCGCCTTGCTAATAACTTGCTTTCAGAAATTCTTGAAACTGAAATCAAATTCTTCTAAAAATATCAACGAAAAAGGCGACTGCATAACAGTCGCCTTTTCTATTTTGATCGTGTAATCACGTAATCTAATAAACGTATTAAATATTCTTTTGAGGATGATGCTGCTAATATATCAAGTGACTGAACAGCTTTCTCTCTGAAGAGCTGCATTTGAGATGTTGCATATTCAATACCTCCGTTGACCTTTGCGAAATCAATAAGGAATTCGATATTCTCTGTATTATACTCACTTACCTTAATTATTTCGAGAGCCTCTATCCTACTCGCTTCATCGCTCGCATTATTCAATGCATAAATCAAAGGCAACGTTATTTTACCTTCGCGAATGTCATTTCCGGTAGGTTTACCTATATCCGTATTAGCATAATAATCGAAGATATCATCTTTGATCTGAAAACATAAACCTAAATAATGTCCGAAAGCAGTCAATGCCTCAATAATTTCTGTAGAAGCACATACAGAAATAGCCCCTATCTGCATACATGCTTTCATTAATGAAGCCGTTTTCTTTTCTATAACAAAGTAATATTTTTCCTCTGAAAAATCTGTCGATTGAGCAATACTTAATTGTTCGATCTCACCTGCCGCAAGCTCTTTTCCGATCAAAGAGATTACTTTCATAATATCCAGACTATCTGTTTCAGTAGCCTTTTGAAGTGATGTCGAAAGAAAAAAATCGCCGGTAAGTACAGCTACTTTATTTGTAAACTGAGCATTCAATGAAGGATTACCACGTCTTTCATAAGTATCATCAACTACATCATCATGAATAATACTTGCACTATGCAATAACTCAAGTGAGATTGCTCCTGCTATTGTTTGAGGTTTAATAATTCCGAATACCGATTTAGCAGCCAGCATAACAAGCAAAGGCCGTACATTTTTTCCTTTCTTAGAAAGAAAATATTGTACGGCACTCGTAAGAAGCGCACTATCGGATTTTAAAGCCTCTAGTAATTGTATTTCATAGAGCGAAAGCTCCTCTTTTACAGTCTGTTTAATTTCATTCAAAATATCCATAAATAGAGATTTGCAGACAAAAGTAATAAAATAGTTGTATCTTTACAGACAAAGATGAAAATATGAATCAAGATAAACGACTATTTTTGCTTGATGCATATGCACTTATATATAGAGCATATTAT
>JBOFIZ010000200.1:0-3040 GCA_051650425.1 Bacteroidales bacterium | reverse complement strand
GAAACAGATGCTTGTGGAATTTTCAGATTCGTAACATCTACTGTCGAAATTGCCCCAACAACGCTTTCTTTTTTCTGACTACCGTAACCGACAATTACCACCTCATCCAATTGTTCTGAATCAGGAGATAAAGTTACATTAATAACTTGTTTGTCGCCAACGGCAACATCCTGGGACTTCATACCGACATAAGAGAATGTTAATACCGGAGCAACTCCCTCTACTTTTATCGAATAATTCCCATCGATATCCGTAATTGCTCCTTCTGTTCCATTTTTTACCCATACGTTGGCACCAATAATAGGCAAGTTATCCTCACTGGATATAACCGTACCTTTAATGATCCGGGAGGCTTTTTTCTTGTTTTGTTGAATGGAGTAACTATACTCCTTGGTCGAAAAGACAGATTCTGACACCTTTGATTTGTCATTTGCATAAACAAATGATGAAGTAAGCAAAAGACAGCTAACCAAAGAGCCTAAACGCCACCTCCGCTTATCCAAATAAAAAGTTTTCATGCATTAAAATGGTTTTAGTTTATGAAATAATTAAAAAAACAAGTTTCAATAATATATTCTCTATTCAAATATCTTTCTCACATATCAAATCTTCAAAATTCAAATAGAGTATTAGATTTTATAATTCAGGCATTAACTTAATGTTCTATTATTTAATCATTTTCCCTCAGGAAAAGAATACTTTGCAAATATATTACATTATTCATAACAGCAAAACAAAATATATTAATTTTAAAATATTTATTCCTTACCAGTTTATTTATCTACTATAGCTAATACATATAATTATAATAATACAATAAAAAAGTGAGATCATCTGATAAAATATCTTGATGATCTCACTTTCTTAGAAAACAATTATCTGTTACCGAATACTAATGTTCGGTTTCCATCCCATGCGACAGCTTCTATCCGGGTCGCTCCGTCAGGATATCTGACATGAGTGCTTGTGTTGTTATTACTACCCGTTCCAACCATTGCAACATCAACTAATTCATCGCCTTTATACGTTTCAAATACAACTACATTCTTCCAGTTTGTGTGAGAAATCGTTTTAGTTTGTCCATTATCGGTAATACCCTGATTGAACACTCCTTCAACCGATTTTTTATGTTTAAATGCTTCTGCACTGTTCACGGAAATATATGAAATAACCGGAGATGAAGGCATTGGTTTTGAAGCTCCGTAAGCTTTCACCTCATTGACATCCGATTCCGTAATAGTAACTTGTCCGACAGCATAATCATCAATCGAACGATCTACAGCACGCAATAATCCCATTTGTTCAAAGAAAGGAGCTAGATTCAATTGTGATGCATCGATACAACGCTTCATAAAGTTGACGTAGCGTGCCCCGTTGCTCAGATTTGTCCGATTATCCTGAATAGCACTCCAGTTTATATCTGCCCAAAAATCAGGACGATGCCATTCTGTTCCTTCCCCTGCAATCATAAAATAAACGGTTAACTGCCATAACGGAATACATTTCACAAAATGATCTCCCCGTAACCCTGTACCATTCATCGATCCTTTTTTATAATCCGGACCTTCTTGTGTCAGATAAGGCTCTTTTACAACATGCGCTTCGTTTAGATAAGCATTAAAACGTCCGCCGATTACACTTTCAGGATCGCCCTGTTTACGGCTTACTCTTTCATGATCCAGGCGTAAATTACTTTTATCACTCACCAGATATTGTAGATATTGTGTGTAATTATTATTTGTTGTTTCGCCCCAACCTGTCATATGCATATGAGGTTTAATCTGGTTACCATGTCCTAACTCATGTCCGAAAAGCCAGACTGAACTTCTCAAAGCATCTACAACCAACATCTCTCTTTCCGTATTCGGATACCATGCGCCTTGTCCATTCCAGTTAGGAGCACCACCCCATGAACGGGCATTCAAAGTTCTGTTATAAGGAACGGCGTTATGCTTATATAATCCCATCATTCTGTATTCGACACTCTGAATGCTATCATGCCAGAGCATTAATTCTTCAATATCTGAAGGCACATACTGAGCAAATGCATCTACGGTATTGATTAATTGAATCCGTTTACCTAAAACGTCTATCATTGCGTTCGTTACAGAGTTTGAAGAGGCAAAATCACTCGCCAACGCCAGAATTCTGCTCCAGTCAGCATTCTTATGTCCTGCACGCTGATCCCAAAATCCGATTTCATGCCCGAAAGCAACATGTATATTTACGGGTTCTAATGTCTTATAGTCAGATGACCAGTAGCGAATATAACCATTTCCGGATACCGGTGAAGTCACAATATTCAAGCCTGGTCTCAGCTTAATTGTTGTTGAACTTCCGGAAGCACGGAAATCGCGAATAAACATCTGAATCGTCTGATTATGTGTATCACCCACAAAAATGATGTATTTCTCACCTTCTTTAAAATAGATACCCATTGGATTATCATAAGCACTGCGACTTCCTATTTTCAAACGACTCCCTACTGTTGCAGGATCCTCACAAGCCAGATATGCTCTTGAACGAAATTCTTTAGGATAGGTATTATTCAGCAACTCTCTGGCAATCGCTTTGATCATCGGATTCGTAATATTATTCAAATCAGCTTCGCTTACACCGGGCTTCAGTACGGAAAACGCATCATCTGAGAAATAGGCAGCATCACTCGTAATATCACCTTTTTCTGAACTCTCATACGCTTCAAACTCAGCCAAGGCAACGGCATATCCTTTATGACTTTGAATACATACACGTATATGTGACGGAGCAGCTATTCCCAGTTTCATTTCAACCAGATCTCCTGCTGCCACTTCAAAGTTACCAGCCAATTTCCAGTCGCTTCTGGTTGCGGACAAATACCAGATACTCCCTTTACTGAATATCGAATTTTGGTCTCCGTTTGCTCTTTGAACTAATTTGATATAATCGACTCTGGATGTGTTCGGCTCCAATGTATAATCAATAATCACAGAATCACCTTTGGCAGTACTGCTGGAACTATAATGTGTCTGATACTTCTCGTCAATCGTTAAGCCCACAT
>JBOFIZ010000199.1:0-4209 GCA_051650425.1 Bacteroidales bacterium | reverse complement strand
TCGGCACCCGAAACAGAAGCGTTGCTTTTTGCTACCAATCCGAAAAGTCCCGCTGTTGCTAAGGCTCTCAAGATACGGAAGTCACTGAATTCGCGAGTTTTTTGCAGGTAATACAATACAGAAGGAAGTACGCCTGATGATCCGCAGGTTGGGGCTGTTACAATACATCCGCCCGCAGCATTCTCTTCAGAGGCAGCAAGCGCATAAGCAAAGACAAGACCGCGACCACGCATTGTATCGCTGTATCCTTTTGCACGAATATAATAATCACCGGCTTTACGTCTTACACCCAAACCTCCCGGTAATACACCTTCTGCTTCCAGACCTCTCTGGATTGCTTCTTTCATAACGCTCCATACTTCAGCCAGGAAATCCCAGATTTGTTTGCCTTCGCGTTCTTCCACATATTCCCAGTAACTTTTGCCTGTGTGCTCACACCATTCCTGGATTTCCTGGATCGAATTCATTTCATAAACAGAGTCATCCGTTTTGATAATTGAACCTTCGCTCGCTAATGATCCACCTCCGATACTGTAAGTTGTCCAGCTGTCCAAAAGGGTATCGTTCGCATCAAATGCTTCGAATTTCATACCGTTCGGGTGGAAAGGTAAGAAATGTTTAGGTTCCCAGATGATATGAGTCGGAGCTTGAAGTTCCAGTGTTTCCAGAATAGCGACATCTGTTAAGTGGCCTTTTCCGGTAGCAGCAAGACTACCGTAAAGAGTAACCTCAAAACGTGTTGCAGTCGGGTTTTTCTTCATGAACATTTCGGATGCGACTTTCGGTCCCATCGTATGACTGCTTGAAGGTCCATGCCCGATTCTATATAAGGTTTTGATTGATTCCATAATTTCTCTTCGTGTATAGTTGTCAGTTATAAATAGTAAAAACGTATTGTTAAGCAATCGATACGTCGATTCCGTCACGGATTAAAGGTGCTGCAATAGCAGTAAGCTCTTCCTTACTCACTTTTGTGAGCTGTTTTTCGGGAGTCGGACGATCGATCGAGTAAATCATAACACTTTTAGGGCGAAGCTCACGAACGATATTGTACCAGGCTTCCAATTCTTCGGGAGTGGTATTGTCAATCACTTCTCCTTTATGCTCACCTCTTAAGAACATGGTTTGCATAATAAAATTACCGTTGAATTTCTTCAGTTCTTCAACCTGTCCGGCAACAGAATAAGACGGTGAATTCGGAACATCGATCAAGCGAACCATGCGATCTGTACCTCCGTCTAATTTTAATATATTGTTATCGACCTGCATTAAAGTCTCGAATACTTTCGGATTAGAGATCTTCGTAGCATTAGATAAAACGGATATTTTGGCGTTCGGGAAATATGTGTCCCGCAAAGCTTTTGTATCATTGATAATTTCGGCAAATTCGGGATGAAGAGTCGGTTCTCCGTTTCCGGCGAACGTGAACACATCAGGAGTTACACCTTCCTGCTTCATTGCGATCAGTTTTTCCTCCAGGTATGTTTTTACTTCATTGCGGGAGGCAAGGCGTGTGCCCTTCCCCTGACTGTTATAGCCACACTCGCAATAAATGCAATCGAACGAACATATTTTTCCATCCGTAGGAAGCAGGTTGATTCCTAACGAAACACCTAAACGACGACTGTGAATAGGACCGAATATAACTTCATGGAATAACATAGGCTTTAAATTTTTTATTCGACTAACAGCTTGAACTTTTCGGATTTGGTACGAGCCTTCAGCCATTCTTCGAGTCTTTTTTTTCCGTTTTCGTCGGGGGATTTTTCGAACTCAACGACAGCTATCGTTACCGTATCCTTACTTTGTTCTTTTAAATTATAATCTATCCCTTTAGAGAAAGAAAGACTTTTGACCATAGGAAAAAGTGCTTTCATTTCAGGGGCTATTTCGTAACTTTTACGCATTAACAGTTCGTATGACTCCAGATCTTTAGATAACAGATCTATTTGGAGGTCTTTTTGCTTGATGGAACGTTCACTGTTATGATAGAAATCTTCCAATACCATTGTTTTCAACGTTGTTATATCTGCATTATCCGTACCGCCCTGAGAAATAATCAATTCGGTATCATCCAGTTTGTAACGTCCCATTTTGGTACGTATATTCTCCAGTTCCTGTTCCGTAATCTTTTTACCGATAATTGCAACCTGTATACTTTTCTTACCAGATGTTACAACGCTTTTATTTACAATCTGAGTACCTTCAAAACTTAGTTCCTGACGGATAAAGTTTTCGGCATTACGTTCAAAGATACTTTGGCCAATCATATTGTAACTAATCCAGATACTAGGGATAATAGTTAGGATGACAGTTGTTGTTACAACACGGCTCACCCGTTTGGCACGATCCGGATTCATAAATTCTTTTTTAGGAAAATGCATGATCTGCACACCTAAATATGTAGCGAGACTGATGAATACAGAATTAATGAAATAGAGATAGAATGCACCCAGGAAAAAAGTCCATTGTCCTGTTCCCAGTCCGTATCCGGCTGTACATAAAGGAGGCATCAGCGCTGTTGCGATAGCAACACCCGGAATAACGTTTCCTTTTTCCTTAGCAGAGCCGGCAACGATACCCGCCATACCACCAAAGAATGCGATCATAACGTCATAGATAGTCGGTTGCGTCCTGGCAAGGAGTTCGGATCGCGCTTCATTTAAAGGAGTGATAAAAAAGTATATTGCAGCAGTAAGTATACTGAATACCGTTGCAATACCTAAATTCTTTAGCGACTTGTTTACAAGCTCTAAATCATTGATCCCAAGTCCTAATCCGACTCCCATGATCGGACCCATTAAAGGAGAGATAAGCATGGCACCGATAATTACGGCTGTTGAGTTTGTATTTAATCCCAAAGAGGCAATGAAAATAGCAAAAATCAAAATCCAAAGATTAACACCTTTAAATTCAACTCCTTTCTTAATTGCTTCAATCGTTTCTAGCTCATTTGATTTCTCGTGTGTGATGTCTAATCTTTCGCGTAAAAACAGACGGAAATCTTTGATAATATTGTTAATATGATTCATACTACTTTCTTAGCTTGTGGGTATATGATTTAATTTTAGATAAACCTATTTCTCTCTGTATAATAATTGCCATAAAAGTAATTAAGATTACTGTATTTATTGATAATCGCAGATATAAATTTTCAACTTGCAGAGCGATCTGTGCTACATATAATGCAATGAAGCATAGTGTATAGAAGCCGATTGTCTTCATATCATACTTAATCGGATAAATACGTTGTCCGATAATATAAGACAGAATCATCATCAGGGTATAACTGATCAGAGAGGCATAAGCGCTTGCCATATAACCGTATTTAGGTACAAACAATACGTTGATCAGTACAGTCAGAAAGCATCCGCCAAGTGAGAAGTAAGCTCCCCATTGTGTCTTATCACATAATTTATACCAGAATGACAGATTAAAAAAGATACCGAAACAGATCTCTGCAAGCATGACAACCGGAACGACTTTTAGGCCGGGGTAATATTCCGGAACAATTAATAGTTTCAGAATATCCAGATAGCCCGTTATACCTAAGAAAATAACAAAGGTGCAGAGGATAAAATACTTCATAGCTGCGGCATAAGCTTCCCGCTTATCTGTTCCTTTGTTTTGGGCAAAGACGAATGGTTCGTATGCAAAGCGAAAGGCCTGAATAAACATAACCATCACAACTGCAATCTTGAAGTTTGCTCCGTAAATCCCCAATTGATAGAAAGATTCATCCGGGTCCGGAAACAAAAGCGGGAACAACATTTTATCTGCCGTCTGATTAATCATACCTGCAATACCCAAAATCAGGAGTGGGAAGCAATATTTAATCAGGGATTTCATAATGCCAAAGTCAGGCATCGTGAATGCTTTGCGTATTTCGGGAAACAACATTACCGTGGCAAAGCCTGTACATAAAAGATTTGCTACAAATACATACCCAACCGAATAGTCCGGATTATAGAACCAGCTGATCCATTCGGGATGTGACTGATGTATTTGAGGACAAAGCAAGAAGAAGAACAGATTCAATGCGATATTCGAAAATATAAAAAGTAATCGCAGACCGGCGAACCGATAGGGTCTGTTCTTTAATCGCAGATAAGCAAACGGAATCGCACTGATAGCGTCCATCGCTACAATAACCGAAAGCATCAGAATATAGGATTCGCTACCCTGATAGTCAAGAGCAGCTGCAATCGG
>JBOFIZ010000198.1:0-1229 GCA_051650425.1 Bacteroidales bacterium | reverse complement strand
AGCTGGCAAGATCGTCATTGATTTCATTGAGCAAACTCGTGACTTTTTCAAAAAGTCTATACCTGGACTTTTCCGTCGCTTTCTTCCATACCCAACTGTATTTATTGGCATTTGCCTCAAATTTCGAACCGTCGATATATAGATGGGTCAAATCCACATGATCTTTGGCAAAGATATGGTTGTTGATATCACTGAACAATTCCTCAACGGATGGTTTGAGCATAGTTTCGATAAAATATCCGAACGTGCGGTAAGATGGTGTCGCATGCTGCATAAGATACATAAAGCGAAGATTGACTTTACAGCAATCTTCAAGTTCGCGGAGCGAGATATATCCATTTGTCATAAATCCGAATAAGATTGTTTTCAGCATGCTGATCGGGTTATACCTGATGCGTCCAGTAACGTGAGGTGGAACATTTCTCAGGTATTTCTCCAAGTCGATTTCCTCCATGAATCGGTCAAAAACCAGCACGGGATCACAGATATTCAGATAATCTGAAATAAATAGTGGCAAAACTGCCTGTTTTGTTTTAGAATAATGTATGTTTGAATTTTTCATGTGGTATGTAAAATTTTAACACAAAATGAGGATCGCCTGCTCGTTCGAGCCAGCGATCCTCATTTATTTTTATAGGGGCGTTATTTCACAGCCCCTTTATTGTTATCTTAGAGATTTTTTTCGATAGAGGTTGCAATAGAAAACAACCATAAACCTAACAGAAGATAAAGAATAACCCCAAAGACTTTTACCATTATAATTCTTGATCTTAGTAGCGGCAATTTTTCCCATACCCGCAGGAAATTTGTAATCAGTAAGTAAGGAGGAAGACATAAGATAATCCAACACCCAAGTACAACCAATGACTTCACCATATTCTCGTGCAAATTCCACTGTGAGAAAAAGGAACTACCCATAAGTATTGCCATGATTATATAGGCACCCAACGCTACCTCCTTTTTCCACCATACTCCCGTACGAAACCCTGGTATATGCCCTATTATTCCCGGAACCTTGTGCATTCCAATTTGCTGTTCTAACTCCTGTATATTCTGATACCGTCTGTTTGGATCAAGTTCAATACAATTTTGTATTATTTTTTTATATCTTCCTTGGTAAGGAGACTTAATTTCATTGGGTTTATAGCCAGTGATAAGCTCATGAAAAAGAATGCCGATAGCATATACATCGGTACGAGGGTCTGATGATGCAAAGCCGTATTGTTCAG
>JBOFIZ010000197.1:0-19197 GCA_051650425.1 Bacteroidales bacterium | reverse complement strand
TATAAACGAAAACGGAATGACACCCATGAAGGATGCCACTCCGTTTTGTGATTGTTCCGAAGGGTCGGATTATTCTTTGAATTTGATTGTGCAATTATCTAAAGAATCGATTTGTGCCAATGATTCAACTTTGATGTTTTTGTCACGAAGAATCTGGCCACCTTCCTGAAAGCTTTTCTCGATAACGAATCCCATACCGATCAGGTTAGCACCTGCTTTTTCGATCAGGTCAAGGATACCAAGAGCTGCATTTCCGTTAGCAAGGAAATCGTCAATGAATACGACGTTATCTTTTGGAGTCAGGTAATCATTGCTTATGCAAACCGTATAATCGCGATCTTTTGTAAACGAATGGACAGTTGTTGTCAACATGTTTTCCATTGTTTTCGGTGTTTTCTTTTTGACAAAAACGACAGGGATTTCCAACAGGTAGCCCAACATAATAGCCGGTGCGATACCGCTTGCTTCGATCGTGATGATTTTATTAACCGGATAGGTTGCAAATCTTTTTACGAATTCGACAGCAATGGATTTCATCAGGATCGGGTCCATCTGGTGATTGATAAAGCTGTCTACTTTAAGAATACCACCGTCAAAACATTTACCGTCTTGTTTGATACGTCTTTTTAATAGTTCCATAATGTATACGCGATTAATCTTTTATGCGAATAAATAAGTTAGCCAGAATGGCTGTTACTCCTCCGGCTGTGATGCCTGAAGCAAATATATTTTTAATAGCTTGCGGAAAAGCATTGAGGATTTCGGGTACCAGTTCGACACCTAATCCTATTCCGAAGCTTAGAGCTATAATCAATGTTTCTGCACGTCCGATCGGACTGGAAGTGATGATACGTATCCCGGCAACAGCTACTGTGCCGAACATCAGCAGAGTGGCTCCACCCAAAACAGGTTGCGGCATCAGTGAAAACAGTAACCCGATACTCGGGAAAAGGCCGAGAATGATCAGTGCTCCTGCGACATAATAACCGACGTAGCGACTGGCTACACCGCTTAACTGTATAACTCCCGTTGTTTGTGAGTAAAGGGAATTGGGGAATGCATTGAAGATTCCTGCGATCATTGAATTTACGCCTTCGGCGAATATTCCCGATGAGACCCGTTTGTTGTAAACTTCTCCGGTTATAGGTTCTTCAGATATAATACTATTACCCGTGATAGAGCCATAGGCTTCAACCGAGGTAATCAGGTAGATCAGCGCAAAAGACAAAAATGAGGAAAGATCAAATGAGATTCCATATTTAAGAGGCTGTGGAATAGTCAGCCAGGCTGCTTCACTCAGTCCGGTGAAATCGAGCGTACCTAAAAAGTAAGATGCAATATATCCGGCTGCGAGTCCGATGAATATCGAACTCATACGCAAATATTTATTTTTACTTTTATTGAAAAGGACGATCAGAAAAAGGACAAGAGCAGCCACTCCGATTGATTCGAAGTTGCCAAAAGTTCCATTAGCAAGTGCGTCATAGCCTCCGCCACAGGATATCATGCCGACTTTAAGGAGTGTAAGTCCGATCAATGAAACGACAATTCCCGAAACTAAAGGGGTAATAACTTTCTGTGCAAGATGTAGAATCCGGCTTACAAGCATTTCTATAGAGCTTGCAGCAATGGTACAACCAAAGATAAGGGGAAGTCCGCCTAAAGTTCCAGCGGCAATGATGGGACCGATGAATGTAAAACTGGCACCCTGAACACTCAGTAGTTTTGCTCCGAGCGGGCCGATGCGCCGGCATTGGATGAAGGTTGATATGCCCGCGGCAAAAAGGGCCATTGAGACCAGAAAACCGGAGGTCTGAATGTCAAGATTCAGTGCACCGGTAACGATCAACGGCGGAGTAATGATAGCCACAAAAACAGAGAGCAGGAGTTGAATGGCTACAAAGATTGCATCTTTAAACGGTAGCTTGTCCTCTACTCGATAAATCAATTGATTTGACTCAGTCGTTGGGTTTCCCATCGGTAAATTTTGAAAAATTTCGGCAAAGGTAATGATTAAATGAGAGGTACGGAGTCAAAAAATCATCACTAAATAAAAGAATCGCTAAAAGGTTATCGTGTTTTAAAGTACGTGTCCGGAATATTGTTCCGAATAAGCGCTTTCTTTATTTCCATGGAAAAATCGCGTCCTTTCTTGAAATCGGTAACGATCATTTTGTGTGGAGCATAAACGTTCTGAAACATTCGATAATTATCGAAGCGTAAGAGATAGTCAGATACTTCTCCCGTCTTTTTATCTGTATATTTTGATCGGACTTGTGTTACAAGACCCGAATTTTTGGCTACATATAAGCGATGGTCTTCGTTATATGAATTATATTGAACCACCCAGTTCGGAACATTATTGATCAGCGTATCGCCTGCCAAATGGGAATTCAGTTTCTTATTTTTCCATTCGGCAAAATTGAGTATCGGATTGTTATCTTCATGAGGTATCTGCTGTTTTTTCCAGAAGCCGAGTATCTTCATCCAGAAAATATCATCCTGACGAACGAAATCGAACTTAAATCCGAAAAGATTTACTTCTCCGCGGAAAATATTCATACCATTGGTTATCACATGCAGCGGAAAATCTTTTCCTTTGTAATTCATAACAACATCAACGTCAATTTTATTTTTTTTGATTACACTCTCTAACTCAGCAAAACGGGTAATTTCAAAGAATTTGTCTTCCAGTTGCTGCGGCGTAGGTTTGGCAGATTGTGCTGAAGTGTGAAATAAGTTTATTGTAAACAAAAAAATAAGGAGTAAGAGGCGGTCGGTTTTCATATAAATATCATATAAAGATTAACGTAGCAATCAATAGGTTAAACACGTCCTATTGCGAAACAAAAGTAATAGATTATATGTTAATTCAATACATTTCGTCCATCTTAACGTTCGTTCGAAGATGAAAGAAATATATAACTTTGTGCAAACAAACTAAACTAATAACCAAATAATTCAACAATTATGAAAAAGAAGAGTCTTTTTTACTCGCTTTTTTTAAGCGCAGCACTGATTTTCAGTTCTTGTAATATGAACAATACAGCCAAAGGTGGTTTGATCGGTGGTGGTGGTGGTGCCGGACTTGGTGCTGGTATCGGAGCGTTAATCGGTGGTGGTAAAGGTGCCGGTATTGGTGCGGCTATCGGTGGTGTTGTTGGTACAACAGCAGGTATCCTGATCGGTAAAAAAATGGACAAACAGAAAAAAGAGCTTGAAGAACAAATCAAAAATGCACAGATCGAAGAAGTTACAGATGCAAATGGTTTGAAAGCTATTAAAGTGACATTCAATAGTGGTATCTTATTTGCAACCGGCAAAAGTAATTTGAGTCAGACAGCTAAATCTGAATTGTCAGAATTTGCATCTTCATTGATTAACAACCCGGGTACAGATGTAGCTATTTTAGGTTATACAGATAATACAGGTAGCTTGGCTGTAAACGAAAAATTATCTTTGGAAAGAGCTCAATCTGTAGGAAACTATCTTATTAACAGTGGCGTACCTGCAGGTCGTGTAACTACAAAAGGTATGGCTTGGAATGATCCGGTAGCGAGCAATGCAACTCCTGAAGGTCGCGCTCAAAACCGTCGTGTAGAAATCTACATTACAGCTGACCAGCAAATGATTAAAAATGCTGAATCAGGTAACTTGAACTAATTCGGTATAAACGGATAAAATAAAAAGCGGATATCATAAAGATATCCGCTTTTCTTATTTCTGTACACGGAAGATTCCGTTTTCTTTAATCTCGATTATACGTTTTTTGTATAATGCACCAATAGCTTTTTTGAATGCTTTTTTGCTACATGAAAAATACTCTTCAATCTTTTCAACCGGTGATTTATCTGATAAAGGAAGGAATCCATCATTATCATCCAGTGCTTCAAGAATTGTTTCCGTCAGCGGGTCAATGCGTTGCTCATAACCTAAAGGCTGAAGCGATACATCTATTTTCTGGTCATCGCGTACATATTTAACATAAGCCGGAAGTGTATCTCCCACACGGATGTCACAGAAAATTTCGTTGAAATAAATCATCCCGCTGAATTTATTGTCAACGATGACTTTAAATCCAAGATCTGTACGCTGGTAAACCAAAATCGAAACTTCCTCATTTAATTCGTATTCGGGTAATACATTGTCCAGAAACTTCTCGATTTTGGCAGAAGCCACAATACGCTGAGATTCCTGATCCAGATAAACATATACCGTGTACGAACGATCCTCCATCATCTTTGTTTTTTGCTCACGGAAAGGCACTAATAAATCTTTCATTAACCCCCAATCCATAAAAGCTCCGATACGGTTTGTCGAATTAACGCTTAGAAAAGCAAATTCGCCAACCTGCGCGAAAGGTATTTCCGTTGTGGCAATAAGTCTGTCTTCGGAATCTTTATATATGAAAACTTCAACAGATTCACCGATTTGTAATCCTTCAGGGATGTAGCGTACGGGTAGAAGTATTTCACCTAATTCTTTACCATCTAAATACATTCCGAAATCCAATTCTTTCAGGACTTCGAGTGTATTAAACTTACCTATTTGAACCATTATTTATAAAATATAGTGTGAAACGTTCATTTGTATGATAAACAAATGAGCTGCACAAAGTTAGTCTAATTTTTGGCATTATCTTACGTTGTAACACAGAATGGCGACTGAAAAGATTGTGTAGCGTGATTAAATAACTATTTTTGTGCAAACAGTAAAAAAATTAATATTCACCATGAAGAAGATTTTATCTATCTTTCTTTTTAGTACGGCTTTTACAACTTTTGCACAACAAGCGCCACAGAAGATTCTTGTTTTAGGGAATGATATGGCGCGGGGTCGTGAGGTTGTTAATCCAGAACGCAATTTATATACTTCACAGTTGAGAGATTTATTAGGGGATCAGATCGAAATAAAGACTCTTTGTTTCGGAGATGAATTATTCTATATGCATCCGAAACTGACGGATAGTATTGCAGCCTATGCGCCGGATCATATTGTATGGGAACTGGGCAGTCAGGATGAGATTGCTTTATCCGGAATGAAATATAAAAAAGTAATGCGTGAAGTCTCTTCTTTCCAGAAAGAGCTGATTAAGAGTTTTCCACAGGTAAAACAGACCTTCCTCTATCCGACCGATAAAATAGAGCCGTTTAGCGAATATCATTCTCTTTTAAATGTTGTAGAAGCAGATGTAAAAGCGGTGAACGGAGAGATTCTGAGAACTGATTCGGTTGTACCTAACAGGACTCCATTTCTTGATAAAAAATGCCAGCCGACTTCTTTAGGCTCTTCCTATATTGCCTGGAACCTGTTTGTGACTATTACGAATCAGCCTGAGGCAAATTCGGCTGCTGTGCCACGCAGGGGATGTGAGTACAGAAGCTCGGCAGGATGGAAAGAAGGTGAGGACTGGCACTCTTTGAATGATGAAATAAACCGGAAAGTTGCACGTCCACTGGATCTTTTACTGATAGGAAACTCACTGACTCAGGGATTTGGCGGTACGCGTGAGCTGGTTGTGTACAAACCCGGGCAACAGGCAGCCGAAAAAGCTTTTGAAGGGTTGGAATGGGAAACCGCTGCTATTTCGGGCGATAAGGTTCAGCATGTGCTTTATCGAATTAAACACGGAAATTATGAGCAGTCAAAAGCAAAACATATTGTATTAACCGTAGGTGTTAATAACTTGCCGAATGAAGAAAATACACCGGAAGAGGTTGCTGAGGGAATCGAACTGTGCGTAAAAGAGCTAACCGATCGTTTTCCCGAAAGCCGTATTTATGTGTTAGGTCCGTTACCGGCATCGAATGATCCGACTTCAGATATTCGTCAGGCAATTGTGGGAGTGCATGCACAATTAAAACAAAAGACCTTTGGTAAGAACGCAAGATATGTAGATCCGACCTCTTGGTTTACCCAGGGAAATGGCATGTTGAATACTGAATTATTTGTTCGTGATCAAATGCACTTGTCTCCGAAAGGTTATGAAGTATGGGCTTCAAAAATTAAAGATTTAATGGATTAAACCATTTACTATGCATACAGCTAAAGAGATCAGAGAGTACATGCAATCGCAATTGAATCCGGAAAAGAAAGCTATTCTTCAACGCTTTTTCAAGACGGGAGAAGGTGAGTATGGTTATGGAGATATTTTTCTGGGCTTGACGGTTCCGCAGACTCGATCAATAGCCAAAAGTTTTCAACATATCCCGTTAACAGAGGTAGGTTTGTTACTATCGTCGGCTGAACACGAATGTCGTGTTTGTGCATTAGAAATACTGATATTCAAGTATAAAACGAAAGATCCGGCAGAGAGACAGGCTATTTTTGAGCTTTATCTGAATAATACACCCTATGTTAATAACTGGGATTTGGTAGACCTTTCAGCTCCTAAAATTATTGCTCCTCATCTGCCTGCGGGTAAGCGCGATTTGCTTTACGAACTGGCAAAAAGTGATAATATGTGGGAACGGAGGATATCGGTCGTTTCTACTCTGACCTATGTGCGGAATCATGACCTGGAAGATGCAATCAGGTTGTGTAGCCTGCATATCGGAGATTCACATGATCTGATGCATAAGGCTGTCGGATGGGTATTGCGTGAAGTCGGAAAGAAAGATATGAATCTGCTTCGTGATTTCCTGCATAAACATCAAAAAGAGATTGCCCGTACGACTTTGCGCTATGCAATAGAGAAAATGGATAAAGAAGAACGAACTTATTTTATGACTCTAAATAAGAAGTAAGATGATGTGTACAGATGAATTATATTATTGGGCGGTTGATCTTCTAAAAGAGATGATACGTATCCCTTCTTTGAGCAGAAATGAAAAGGATGTTGCAGACTTTATTGAAGCAAAAATAAAGTCATTAGGAATCGGAGTAAACAGATCCGGTCATAACCTGTGGGCATTTGCTAATCCGTATGATCCGAACAAGAAGACAATCTTGCTGAATTCTCATATTGATACGGTTAAACCTTCGGCAAGCTGGACTAAAGATCCTTTTGGTGCAGAAACAGATGGAGAAACAATCTGGGGACTGGGAGCAAATGATGCAGGAGCATCGGTTGTTTCTCAACTTGCTTGTTTTTATCAATATTACGGAAAAGAATTGCCATATAATCTTATTTATTCAGCGACAGCTGAAGAAGAGGTTTCGGGGGAAGAAGGCATTGCTTCTTTATTACCGTTATTGCCATCTGTTGATTTAGGGATCGTTGGCGAACCGACTCAGATGAAACTGGCAATTGCTGAAAAAGGATTGATGGTTGTAGATGGAATTGTAAGAGGTAAGTCCGGACACGCAGCCAGAAATGAGGGTGTAAATGCTATTTATGAAGCATTGCCGGTAATAATGGGTGTAAAGGATCTTAAGTTTCCGAAAGAATCTGAGATACTGGGGCCTGTTAAAGTCACCATGACTGTTATTAATGCCGGAAGTCAGCATAATGTAATCCCCGACCAACTGACATTTACGCTGGATGTGCGTACAAACGAATGTTATTCGAATGAAGAAGCGTTTGAGTTTCTTTGCGAACACCTGCCATGTGAGATGAAAGCGAGATCATACCGATTGAATTCTTCAGGCATATCTATGGATCATCCTTTTGTTCAACGAGCTGAGATGTTAGGTCTGGACTGTTTTGGTTCTCCTACCTTATCGGATCAATCCCGGATGAATTTCGAAACTGTTAAAATAGGTCCGGGTGATTCGGCTCGTAGCCATACTGCAGATGAATATATACGTGTGGATGAGATACGGGAAGGAATAGAGATTTATTGCAAACTATTGAAAGATCTGATATTTTAAGAGAGATTGAATATAAAAAAAGCTGTGACTGCTTAAAACAAGCAGTCACAGCTTTTTTATACATAAGACAAATGTATTATATCTTGAAGGTATAACCATCCTGTACAAGAAAACTGTTTTCGAATACACTTTTTGCTTCTGCCAATATTGGGTTGATATCGTGGTATCTCGCTGAATAATGACCTAAAAGCAGTTTACCTACACCGGCGGCTTTTGCAATAGTAGCAGCCTGTTTTGCCGTTGAGTGCATGGTTTCTTTTGCACGAGGTTTCTCTTTTTCACAGAAAGTTGCTTCATGATATAATGTATCTACACCCTCTATAATTGGGATAATACGTTCAGAATAAGCTGTATCCGAACAATAAGCATATTTTCGGGCAGGTTCGGGTGATTTGGTAAGGAGTGAATTTTTGATGATTTCTCCTGTCGGTTTAACATAATCAGCACCACCTTTCAATAAGTTATAGTACGCTTTAGGCACCTGATGAAAAGCTGTCATCTCAGGAATGATATGTCTGGATTTCTCTTTTTCCTTAAACAGAAATCCACAGCTGGGTACACGATGCTTCAGTGGGATCGAATATACTTCCACAGATCTGTCTTCAAAAATTAATTCATGCTTCTGCGGAGCAATACCATTGAAACGAACGCTAAATGGCAAATCCGAACAAAAATAATCTAAGTGGGGACGGAATAATTTTTCGGCATCGGGATGGGCATGGATAACCAGTTCTCCTCCGTTTTCAACCATTCCCATAGTTGAAATCAGTCCGATCAGACCCAGACAATGATCGCCATGAAGGTGAGATAAAAAGATATGATTAAGACGATTGTATTTCAATTTCATCTTGCGCATCTGCACTTGTGCACCTTCTCCGCAATCAATCATGTATAGCTTATCGCGTAAGTTAATGACCTGAGAAGATGGATTCCGGCGCGTAGTTGGAATAGCCGAACCACAACCTAGTATGTTAACATCAAATTTTTCCATATTACAAAGGTAATGATTATTGTAAGTGATCTGTTTGATAGAACAAATAAAAGCGTATTTTGGAATGTGAATATATGGTTTATTCTTTTAACTTTGCCTTTCTACTAAAACAATGAATATGAGTTATCAAACAGCAATATTATCGAATGGACTTCGTATCATTCATCAACATACCGATTCACCCGTTACCTATTGTGGCTTTGCCATTAATGCAGGTACGCGCGATGAATTAAATGACGAAAAAGGAATGGCTCATTTTGTAGAGCACATGATTTTTAAAGGCACGAAAAAGCGAAAATCCTATCATATTATTAACCGGATGGAGGTTGTCGGAGGTGAATTAAATGCCTATACTTCCAAAGAGGAAACTCTGGTTTATTCAATTTTCCCGGGCAAGGAACTTGCCAGAGCAGTGGATCTGCTTACAGACTTAGTATTTAACTCCGTTTTTCCGGAAAAGGAATTGGATAAAGAGGTCGAAATCGTTATTGATGAAATTAATTCATATAAAGATAATCCTTCGGAATTGATTTTTGATGAATTTGAGAATCTCTTATTTCAGGGACATGAGTTGGGACGTAATATTCTGGGAGATGAAGAATCGCTGGAATCTTTTGATTCGGATAGTTGTAAACGTTTTGTGAAACGTTTATACAAACCATCCAATATGATTTTCTTTTCGATGGGTAATAACTCAATAGACCAGGTTGTTCGCTATCTGGAGAAGAGTATTCCTGCAGATGAAACCAGTGAACCGGCTATTCTGGATCGTAAAAATTTTGCAGATCAGCCATTGAAAGAACATCTGGTTGATATGGAGATGGACACAAATCAGGCTCATGTAATGATCGGATGTAAGTGTTATAATATTTATGACGATAAACGTTCGGCTCTTTATCTGATGAACAATATCCTGGGGGGACCGGGTATGAATAGCCGCTTGAATGTATCTTTAAGAGAAAAGAGAGGAATCGCTTATTCGGTAGAATCAAATCTTACACCTTATACGGATACAGGTGTTTTTGCCATCTATTTCGGTACAGACATTAAGAAATATCAAAAAGGAATCCAGCTGGCATCAAAAGAACTCGAAATTATGCGGAATAATGCACTCACAGCTCAGCAACTGGATGCAGCCAAGAAGCAATTGTACGGGCAACTGATTGTATCAAATGAGAATAAAGAGAATCTGGCTCTAGGGATGGGAAAAGCTTTTTTGCGATACAATACTTATCATAGTCTGGATGAGATTCGTGAACGTATCGGTAAAGTTTCGGCAGAGCAGCTGCAATTTATAGCAAATGATCTCTTCGCCGAAGATAAATTATTGACTTTAGTAATTAAGTAAGTTAACGTTAAATCTTATATCATGTTAATAAAAGCATTTGCGGCAGCTGTTCATGGCGTTGACGCAACCGTTGTTACGATTGAAGTAAATTGTACACAGGGAGTAAAGTTTTTTCTGGTAGGTCTTCCGGACAATTCGGTTAAGGAAAGTCACGAACGGATTGTATCTGCTTTACAGGTAAACGGAATTAAGTTTCCCAGAAAACAGATCGTAATTAATATGGCTCCTGCTGATATAAAGAAAGAGGGTGCAGCTTATGATTTACCTCTTGGTATTGGCATTATGGCTGCTGCCGAGTTGATAAAATCCGATAAACTGACTGAATATATGATGATGGGTGAGCTATCTCTGAACGGAGACTTGCAACCGGTCAGAGGGGTTTTACCAATTGCGATTAAAGCAAGGGAATTAGGATTCAAAGGTTTAATATTGCCAATGCAGAATGCATCCGAAGCTGCCGTTGTAAATAATCTGGATGTCCTGGGTGTAACAAATATAAAGGAGGTTATTGATTTCTTTAATGATGAACTCGAATTGACACCTACACATGTTGATACGCGAAAAGAATTTTATATTCAGCAGGATCAGTTTGATTTTGATTTTTCGGAAGTGAAAGGGCAGGAAACTGTTAAGCGGGCATTGGAAGTTGCGGCGGCTGGTGGACATAACTTAATTATGATTGGTCCTCCCGGTGCCGGTAAATCGATGATGGCAAAACGAGTACCGTCTATTCTTCCTCCACTGACATTGCACGAAAGTCTTGAAACTACAAAAATTCATAGTGTTGCCGGAAAAATAGGGAGAGGTACATCTTTAATTGCACAGCGTCCTTTCAGAGCACCACATCATACGATTTCGTCGGCAGCATTGGTGGGCGGAGGTTCTTATCCGCAGCCCGGAGAAATATCGCTTGCTCATAATGGAGTTCTTTTTTTAGATGAGCTTCCTGAGTTTAGCCGAACTGTGCTTGAAGTAATGCGACAGCCACTTGAGGATCGGAAAATATGTATTTCAAGAGCAAAATCGACTATTGAATATCCGGCCGGTATGATGTTGATAGCTTCGATGAATCCTTGTCCGTGTGGATACTATAATCATCCGAATAAAGATTGTGTTTGTATGCCCGGTATGGTACAGAAGTATCTGAATAAAGTTTCGGGACCTTTATTGGATCGCATTGATATTCATATCGAAATAGTACCTGTCCCGTTTGAAAAAATATCGGATTCGCGCCCTTCGGAGTCAAGCTTTGAGATCAGAAAACGCGTAATTCAGGCACGGAAAATACAGGAGGAAAGATTCAAAGATATCGCTCATATACATTGTAATGCACAGATGAATACAAGACTTCTCAATCAATATGCCTTGCCTGATAAAGAGGGTCTGGAACGTTTAAAAACCGCGATGGATGTTTTTAATTTGTCTGCACGAGCTTATGACCGAATACTGAAAGTTGCCCGTACAATTGCAGATTTAGATGGTGCAGAAAGAGTTCTGACACAGCATATTTCGGAAGCAATCAA
The DNA here is from genome assembly GCA_051650425.1 of Bacteroidales bacterium. GTDB lineage: Bacteria > Bacteroidota > Bacteroidia > Bacteroidales > UBA7332 > UBA7332. The sequence goes on along the minus strand of JBOFIZ010000197.1, from coordinate 7,523 downwards.
TTATCGGAACTTAGATCGGAACAGCTGGATGGGATAAAAAATAAAAGCCGTCAGATCTTCATATCATAAAGATCTGACGGCTTTTGTATTATTTCTTCACAACAACAGAGTCTTTTAAAAATTTCTCAGGTAATTCGTAGAATTTAACCCAGTCAATTTCCATTTCAACCGGTAGTTGAGCTTTATCAAATGGTCCGACCCAGCTCCCTCCTAACTGCATGTCAATCAGCAAATAGTAAGGAGTATTGAAAGGCCATTGTCCTTTCTCCGTTGTTTCGATTTTGGGATAAGCGAATGTGCGGTTATCATTAATAAAGAATACAACCGAATCCGGATACCAATCTACACGATATGTATTGTAGTCATCCATTTTAATAGCACCAATACTGCCTTTAGGCGGATTCTCGTTTTGTAAAACAAAAGTATAGTAAGAATGAACAGTTTGATAAGCGATTGTATCAAAGTTCAAATGTTCCATGATATCAATCTCTCCGGCATCCGGCCATTTGCCTTCTTCAGGCAACATCCAGATAGCAGGCCATGCACCTTGAGCGCTTTGTAATTTGGCAGACACTTCTACTCTGCCGTATTTCTGAGCAAATTTATCTTTCGTGAAAACACCGCCGGTGACAACCGGAGCTGTATCCTGAGGATTGTGATTAACCATTCCCCGTAAAATAAGATTTCCATTTTTCACTTCATAAAGTGAATCGCCGAATGACATGTGTCTGTTCCAGTCTGATCCTCCGCGCGAAATTTTACTCCATTTAGTTGTGTCTAAGCTGTTGCCATTGAAATCTTCTTGCCAGGAAAGCTTCCATTCATTTTCCGATTTCGGACAGCAAGCACTTAATACGCATAGAGCGAATGTGATGAACAAAGGTATTCTTTTCATGTGTGGTAAATTTTGTTCTGTGTTAATAAATAGAATTTAAATTTGTCCGAAAGATACAAAAATCATACTATTTAAAAAGTAAGAGATAGGATTTATCCTCTATCAGCTCGTTTAGTGATCCCAATTTATTGATATAACCAATAATAAGCTTATGACTGATTTCAATGATCCAGCGATTGCGAAGCATGGCTCTGTGTCCTGTAATCAGTACATGGTCTGTTGGGAAAGGTGAAACAATAAGTAGTCTGTTTTCGCGTACAGCTTCTTCAACAGGGTTTGATAATTTTTCCGGTATTCCTCTTGCCAGAACCCAGATGAAGGGCTCTTTTTCTTCTAAAAGAATTTGCATAAACTCTTTCTCAATGAATGAATGTCCGGGAGTCATAAAGACCTCCTGCTCTTCGGTATTTCTTAATAAAGGGGTCAACATATCCCGACAAAAGAAGGGAAGTGTATGAGAACTCATAAACGCAATAAATTTGCGATTTAATAATGACATATTTCCATGGTAGTATAGCATAACTTATCTATTTAATGTTCAGAGGGAAGAATCTAAGGAATCTTTCTTATCTTTGAACGCAAAATAGCGAATTTGTATTGAGATTTCAAAGTAACGAGTATGAAAAAAGTATTCCTTATATTATTTGTCAAAATACCTTTGATTATTCTGTTGTTGGCTACAACAATCGGATCATCATTTTATTTGTTTTCACCAATTTATAATTTTGACGAACCAACTCCTTTTGCAGGAACGAAAATATACAATCCTTATGCGGATATAGACTCTTCAAACTGGAAGCGTGCGAACTTTCATGCACATCATCGTATGTGGGGTGGAGTAACCAACGGAGGTTGTTCAGAGGAAGAGTTATTAACTGCTTACCGAGGTTTGAACTATGACTTTATCGGGATTTCGAACTATCAGCACATGACCGATTACAATAAAGGGACTGAGTTTTATTTGCCGGTATATGAGCATGGATGGGGGATTACTAAATTTCACCAGTTAGTGTTTGGTGCAGATCAGGTTACCTGGAAGGAATATCCATTTTTTATGGGACTTTCGGAAAAACAGAATATACTGAATCATGTCCATGATGGAGCAGATCTGATTGTATTTAATCATCCACGTTTTACGAGAGGATTAAAAAAAGAAGATATGCGTTATCTGACAGGCTACAACCTGATTGAGGCTGTTAGCGGAATGGCTTCGAGCGCTGATTTATGGGATGAAGCATTATCTTCGGGACATGCATCTTTCATTGTTGCGAATGATGATTCGCACAATATCAATAAGCTCTATCAGCTAGCCCGGAATGTTACTTTTGTGAATGTAAATTCGACAAAATATACGGATCTGACAGATGCTCTTAAGCGGGGTTCAACTTATGGTTTGAAAGTTCCGAACTTTGGAGACGGAGACTGGGATATAAAGAAAGCAAAAAATGATTCTTTGCCAAAACCTCGGCTTATTGCTTTTTCGAATGATACCTTAAGACTTTGCTTAGATCAGATCGCTGATTCAATACGCATTATCGGACAGGGTGGTACTCCTAAGTTAGTAGTAAAAGATACGACTTATATCGAATATGTTATCCAGCCGGAAGATACATATATTCGTGCCGAAGCACGTTTCTCAAATGGAGTAGATATGTACTTCAATCCATTATTCCGTTATTCGAATGATCAACCGCTTGCACATCAGGAGTTGGCTCATTATTCGTTCATTAAAACATTGCTTTACTCATTTGTTTGGCTTATTGCGATTCTAGTACAACTAGTTTTGTTGTATAAAGTAATTGTATTTCCATTAAATTCGAAAAGAAGATAAATATGCTAAAATCAATCCCGGCATTACTGCTCACAGTCTTATTGATTCTGATAGGCTGTGAAGATCGAAAAACATCAAAAACACCGATTATTTCGGCAGAGTTTTCAGACTTAACATCAGATATTGCTTATGTTATGCCTGCTTTTGATAATTCATTCATTCTGGATACAATCACTTTGACAGATAAAAAACTGACTTTTAATTTTGTTCCGGATACAGCAACCCTTGTAACCTTGTTCTGTAATGATATGAAAGATCAGATTTCCTTGTATATTGATATGAATTCGACCATATCGCTGAAAGGATCTTTCGATAGTCTGCAAATTTTGAATGATTCGATAAATTTGCCATGGATTAAATTTCGTAATCATACATTAGCTTATAAAGATTCGCTGGCTTCAGTAGATCAGATTCTTCGTGAGGCATATCGCAAGGATACGATGAATTTGTTTTTTGAAACATTAAATGCTCCGAAGTTTACGGTTGCTGATTCAGCTTGGAAAAATGATTTAGCTACATATATACGTTCAAATCCGAATAATCCAACAACGCTATTAGCCATTCAGGAGTATTTAGTTGCAACACAAAACAGCGATTCTATACCTGCATGGATGGCTTTGATGGGTAAATCAACCCAAGGTTTTGCTTTGGATAGAAAACTTCGTAGTATAGCCAGCATGCGTGGGGTTTCTCAGGTTGGTTCGCGTATGCCTTATCTTAAATTCAGAGATATAAAAGGCGAAATTAAAAATACAGAGTTATTTAAAGATAGCTTGTTATGTTTATTCTTTTATGTAAAGGATGACCGGTTCGCAAAAGCGGTGAAAGGTGATTTAGATTTGCTGAAAAAGAAATTAAAGAAAAAGCAGAAAGTAGATACGTGGGCGATTTCATTAGCTAACTCAGAAGAGCAATGGAAGGCAATTGTTAATCAGGATTCTTCGAAGGTTACAAATTTATATGCCCCCGAAGGTGTTTTTGCAACACAGCTGAAAGATGCAGGGATTGGTTCCTTCCCAACACTGATTGTTATCAATAATAAATTTGATATTATTAGTTACAATCAGTATGGAAAGAAACTGGAAGAGCTTATTTTGAACTATTTTTCAAAATAAGCTGAGCTTCAGGCCCCATATTGAATAATAAATCGATAATGCTTAAATCGGATTGAAATCCAAACTTGTTTTGAAATACCTGATAATAGGATTCAAGATGAACTCTGGTTTTCAATTCGATTTCTTTTTGTGGCTCCGCAAAAGCGCGTAAGTCTTGTATAGTAGCCTCTAACTCTTTATGAAAGACAGAAGTAAATTCAACAGTCTTATCTAAATCCAGACATTGGAATACAATTTCTCTTGCAGCTTCATTGAAATCAAGTAAAAAATCAAACCTCTTCTCATATAAAGGACGGAAATCATCCTGGTAATATTCAAAATAGGCCGATGAATTGTAAGACGAACGAATAGCATTCCAATGCAAGTGGCGCCAGTTACCATGATCCGAAATACGCATGTCTTTCAAACAAGGTTTACGGATTGTTGCCTTTTCAATTGGAATCGTAAGCGGCATGATACCATTGGCAGAAGCTATTTCGCAACGGTTGCGATAGCTTTGTTTTATATAATGCTCCTGTGCTTCAATTAAGATTTTCTCAGCATGAAACGCAAATATATAATGAGATACAGGTGCTAAATATTCAGATTGCAAACAGATCGTTGTCATGATAGAATACAGTTTAGTTTATTTGTTTGAACCATTCGTTATTACGGCTTTTCCAAACCATTGGTACTTTTCCGATCAAATGTGTTTCCGGAACAAAGTGAAAACTTCGTGAGTCTTCAGCTATTTCAGGGTTGTCTGAAATCATCCAGTAATAGTCTTGTTTGAAGGTAACAAAGTACTTGGGTTTCCCGTTCAGATACAGAAGGCTATCTGCTGAAATCCGGGCACGTGTAAGTTCATAGTTAAGTATAATGTCTTTATACTTCATTACATTCTCTTTGGTTGCTTCAATTCTTACTCCCTCTTTTGGAATTAATAAGGATTGATCATTATGCAATGTTTTATAAGGATGTAAAACAGATTTCAGATGTTTAAAATTATCGTTTATCTCCTTTTCTGAAAGAAACAGTAGTGCATTTTCCTGATCAATTTTACTAATTCGAATCTGTCTGTTACCTTTCTCGATGCATTCAATGATAGCCTCTTTTTCAGCAATCGGAAACAAATAAGGTTTCAATTCATTGAGGGACGGTTGTCTTTTGATCCCATTCAAATATACTTCGCCTTCTTTGATAAGTAATGAATCACCAGGTAGTGCAATGCATCTGCTCAAACAAAGTGGCTTTTTATCTATCGGAAGATTTTTATGCTCACTCCCCGGATGATTAAAGAGTACTACATCATTCAATACAACATTAGCTGTTCCTATTCTATTGTATGGGAGTTGTATATAGTTTGTATAAGATGGGATTCCTAATATGCGAATGGAGTCATATACAAAGGGTACCGAAAGCGGTGTTATTGGTAACCTCAGACCATAGGCCCATTTATTTACCCACAACCGGTCACCTTCATACAAGGTATTTTCCATCTGAGCTGATGGGACTCTCAGGGATTCAAATGCAAAACCTCTGACTAACCATACCAGAATCAGTATGGCAGCCAGAGACTTTATTGTTATTAATTTGAATGACTTATTATCCATTAATTTGAAGGAACTAACTTAAATAGTCTGTTAAATCGAATTTTTCCATCGAACCAACCTCTGTCTTTATCCAGTGACATCCAGATAAAAATTGGTTTTCCGACAACATGATCTTCCGGAACAAATCCCCATGAGCGGGAATCGGCTGAGTTCATGCGATTATCACCCATCATCCAGAAGTAGTCCATTTTAAACGTATATTCATCAGTTTCGATTCCGTTAATAATATACTTACCATTCCGTTTCTCTAACTGATTATCTTCATAAGTACGGATCACACGTTCGTAAACCGGATAATTAGCTTCAGTCAGCTTAATGGTTGCTCCTTTCTTAGGAATCCAGATCGGACCATAATTGTCAATTGTCCAGGTGTTGTCCGGTGTAAGCGGATAAGTTGATCCATTGATGAATCCAGGTTGAACGACTACATTTTTTACAAAAGAGAATTGTTTAATCAGTGCCAGAGCTTCACTTGTCAGCGGCAAATCATACACAACTGTATTTTGCGGGATATTCAGATAAGCAAGCAGGTTAGGGTCACGCACAAAACTTCTGTCTTCGACACTCACACCCAATTTGCGGAACTGCATATCAGTAAACTGAGTTCCATCTGTTACAATGTAGTAGTTTAACTGCATTTCTTTTGGACGGGCCTGTTTTACACCATCAATGTAAACATCATTATTGATAATCTGAAGAGTATCACCGGCAATACCTACACATCGCTTAACATAGTTCTCACGTCTGTCAATCGGTCTCCATACGATTTCTCCAAAAGTGGCTTTATCTGTCCATACTCGTTCACGGCCATAAAGGCTGCATAATGTATAATAGTCAGGGTTTTGTTGTTTCAAGGCTACAGTATCTCCTGCAGGAAAGTTGAAAACAACAATATTTCCACGCTCAACCTTTTCAAAACCTTTTAAACGTTTATATTCCCACTGTGGATTCTCAATATACGATTTGGTATTCAGAATAGGGAGAGTATGCTGTGCGAGCGGGAAAGCAAGAGGTGTATTCGGAATACGAGATCCGTAATTACATTTGCTGACAAACAGATAATCCCCTACCAGTAAAGTTTTCTCCAAAGAAGAGGTTGGTATCTGATAATTCTGAAAGAAAAATGTATTGATAAAATAAACCGCAATCAGAGCAAATAAGATAGCATCTACCCATTCCATTACACGTTTAACCATTGGATTTTTTGATTTCTTCCACCAGGTCCACGGAATTTTCTTTGTGAAATAGATATCTATAATAAACGGAAGAAGAATAAGTGGCCAGAAACTCTCTGTCCATATAGTAAATAGCAGGTAGAGCGCAATTACGATACCTCCTTTTATCCATTGTTTCTTTGTAAATTTCATGTTTTAGCGTTGTTTTTGATTAGAATTTAAGCATGTCACTCATTGTCAGGAATCCTTTTTTTCCACAAGTGAATTCTGCTGCGACTACAGCTCCCAAAGCAAAGCCTTTACGGCTTTTTGCATCATGAGTAATCGTAATCGTATCTACCGGTGAGTCATAAATTATTGAATGGTAACCAGGAACTTCTCCTTCACGGATTGCTTCAATATAGAGTTCATTATCCGCATGTTCTTTGTTTAATGTCCAGTTGTCTTTACGAGTAATATTTTCCAGTACTCCTTCAGCCAGCGTGATCGCTGTACCACTAGGTTCATCTAATTTATGGATGTGATGGATTTCTTTCATACTAACATCGTAATCTTTGAAACCATCCATGATTTTAGCTAAATATTTATTAAGTGCAAAAAAGATGTTCACACCTAAGCTGAAGTTTGAAGCATAAAAGAATGTTTTTCCGTCATTTTCACATGCAGATTTGATTTCATCGATATGATCTAACCAGCCTGTAGTACCGGCCACAACAGGTACACCAGCTTTAAACGCTCTTCTATAATTTTCCAAAGCAGCATCAGGTCTTGTAAACTCAATCGCTACATCTGCACTTTTGAAAGCTTCCGATTCGAAATCATTTAAGTTACTCACGTCAATAATGGAAACAATTTCATGTCCACGACTAATAGCAATCTGTTCGATTTCGTGCCCCATTTTGCCATATCCAATAA
>JBOFIZ010000196.1:0-3315 GCA_051650425.1 Bacteroidales bacterium | reverse complement strand
TATTTCCACGATAATTATTAGTCATATCATTAAACATCAGTCCATACCAATCTGTCGTCGGATAAACATGTTCATTCGTTCCTGCAATTGTATTATCAATTTGCATACTTGAATAACGAGGTCTTTCCAATGGATTTCGAGTCGCAATCGCCTCATTAAATAACTTCATATAAGTTATCGGATCGGCCATTTTGATTTTACTGACCGGTGCAGACAACGAACTTTCAAGACGGATTGACACTTTCGCTTTTCCTTCAACCCCTTGTTTCGTTGTAACAATGATTACACCATTAGCCCCTCTCGATCCATACAAAGCTGCAGAAGTAGCATCTTTCAATATCGAAAAGCTTTCAATATCATCTGTGTTAAGACGAGCCAGATCCTGTGATGTTAATTCCAGTCCATCTATCAAGATCAAAGGTGATTTTGAATAACCGAAACTGGTTACACCACGCACAAAGAATTCGGCATTATCAGCACCTGGTTCTCCCGATCGCTGATAAGAAACCAAACCTGCAATTCGTCCTGCCAAACCAGAAGTAAGATTACTCGAAGGAAGCTTCAGTTCCGCGGGTTTTACAGTAGCAATTGAACTTACAACACTCTCTTTTTTTTGTGTAGAGAAGGCTACAATCTGAACCTCACCCAAAGCTTCAGAGTCTTCATACATAGTTATTACTCTAAACTCTTGCAAATTGTTTCCTTTAAATACAATTTTCTGAGATTTGTAACCGATGTAAGAGATCGTTAATGTCTGTCCTTTTTCAATTCCGTTGATTTGATAATTTCCATCTAAATCAGTTGTCGCTCCTTTTGTTGTACCTTCAACAAAAATACTGGCCCCAATAATAGGCTCATTGTTCTGATCTACGATTACGCCTTTAATCGTTTGTCCTTTTGTACTTTGATATGCTTCATTGACCGATGCAAATAGTGAGTTTTGACTCTCAAAGACTAAAGGGCTACAGAGTAATGCGCACATTACTAGATAGCGGTTTTTCCTCGTTTTTCTTAGCATAAATTAAAAAATATAGTGAAGTAATATATTAATACCAATTTTAAGGATAGACAAAAGTAGATTATATAAAGACAGCAGCAAATATTAAAATAATAAAATTTAGATGTTTAAAAACAGATAAAAAAGCCGCATTTATGCTTATAGGTTAATCGAAAAGTTAATAATAACAATTATTTAAAACACCGAAATGTAAATCTTCACTAAATATAAAGAATCTGGTTAATATAAGCGAACAAAATATTAAATCCAAATACAAATTTGAGTTATCAACATTTTGTTAATAACTCAAATGCATATAAATCAAAAGTTTAATGGGTTAAGAAAACACCTTACAAACAAATTGTTAATAACCATAATCGTTTTTCATAGTATAGAAAGTATCAATTCCGGAGTAAATCCAATAAGCGTCTGATAGCAACATCTACACTTATCCCCTCACTCAGCATGTCAATAAAGCGACTCCCGACTATTACACCATTTGCATATTTACAGGCCATTTCGTATGTATTTCTATTCGATACACCAAAACCAACCAGACAAGGATTCTTTAATTTAAATTCACTAACTCTGTTAAAATATAAAGCTTGTTCTTCTGAAAAAGAGTCTCTTCTACCGGTTGTTGAAGCCGATGAAACCATATAAATAAAACTATCGGTACAGTCATCAATTTGTCTGATGCGTTGTTCTGAAGTTTGAGGAGTTATTAATAAAATAAATTCCAGCCCGTATTTTTCCAGAATCAACTTATATTTTTCCGAATACTCCTCAAATGGCAAATCCGGAATAATCAATCCATCAATACCCCGTAATTTACATTCTGCACAGAAATTCTCAAATCCATAGACTAATATCGGATTAAAATAACTCATAATCAGCAACGGAATTTTGACCGATTCTCTAATCCCTGCCAATTGTTCAAAAAGTAAAGGAATCGACATTCCGTTTTCTAATGCGATATGACTGCTCTGCTGAATTACAGGTCCGTCAGCTAAAGGATCTGAATAAGGCACTCCGATTTCAATCATATCTACTCCATTCTTTTCTAATTTTTTGATCAAATCAACCGTACTGTCCAACGAAGGATATCCTGCTGTTATATAAACTGAAAGGACATCACTCTTTTTTATCTGAAATAATTGTTTTATTCGATTCATAGTTTTGTTTTTTAATCAGGAATTTTTTCAATAAAGACGTGTTTTTTAAAGCAGGAGCAGACTCAAAACAACTATTCAAGTCATAACCTTTAAGCATAGGGTGTTCCACTTGTTTTAAATCATCCCAACTATCTGTGCTTATACCTCCGCTCAATAAAAAAGGTATCGTTCCATTATAAAACTGCAACAAAGACCAGTCAAATGATTTGCCGCTTCCTCCGACACCAGGACATTTCGTGTCAAAAAGAAAGAAATCACAACTTTGCTGATAAGTCTCACATAGATTGAAATCTTTCGCTTCTGAAATACTAAAAACTTTACAAACCTCGTATCCCGCCTGACGCAACCGCATACATAAATCTGCAGATTCATTTCCATGCAATTGAATCGTATGTATTTTACAAGCGTCGGCTTTATAGATAATTGTCTCATACGATTCATTTACGAATACACCTACCCGTTGCGCGTTTATATCCTGATTCGCAATCAATGAGAATTGAGCTTCATCAATATATCGCGGGGATTTCTCAAAGAAAATAAACCCGGCATAATCGATACCCAATGAATCTACAGCAAGAATATTGGATTCAAATTTCAGACCACATACCTTGACTTTCATTTCTGAATTCATAAAGACACAGACCGATTATGGGTGAAATCAGGTAATAACAGGTGTGAGTCAAGATCGCGCATAAAACTTTCGCCGATAAGAAAACCATTAAACCCGGCCTGACGTAAGTGTTGCATTTGATCAACGCTACTTATACCACTCTCAGAGATCTTAACACAATCTTCCGGCAAGGCTTTAATTAATGCCAGAGAGTTTTCGATTGATGTTTCGAATGTATTCAGATTCCGGTTATTCACACCGATGATATCAGGGTTCGAAACCAGGGAGTCCAGCTCACTCTCATCATGCAACTCCAGTAAAACTTCCAGACCACAATCATGTGCAAATGTGGATAGTTCTTTTACCCGCTTCACAGGCAAAGCTGCGGCAATGAGCAAAATACAATCTGCGCCAAAAGCTTTTGCCTGTAATATCTGATATTCATCAATAATAAAATCTTTTCGCAAAAGAGGTTTCGAAGTTTTCTGTCTTGCCTCTTTCAGATCATTCAAGTGACCACCGAAAAATTCCTG
>JBOFIZ010000195.1:0-9660 GCA_051650425.1 Bacteroidales bacterium | reverse complement strand
TGAGTTATGAGCAACCGGTTGCTGAAGCTTTGCACAAACTACACAAAGGAACAGGTAGAGGTAATGATTTTTTGGGTTGGGTTCATCTTCCGTCATCTATTTCAGATAGCGATCTTGATGAAATCGTTGAAACAGCCGTAAAATTACGCAAAGCTTGCGAAGTAGTCGTTGTTGTTGGTATCGGAGGTAGTTACTTAGGTGCCAGAGCTGTTATTGATGCAAATCTTAACATCTTTGATGCATACGAAACTAAAAGAACAAGCCCTGCTGTAGTTTATGCAGGTCAGAATATTGGTGAAGATTACATTTATGAATTAATGGAATATCTTCAAAACAAAGAATTCGGTATCATCAATATATCTAAATCAGGAACTACTACAGAACCTGCTATCGCATTCCGTTTACTAAAACAATTGCTTGAAAGCAAAGTTGGTAAAGAGGAAGCTCGCGATCGTATCGTTGCCGTAACTGATGCTAAAAAAGGAGCTTTACGCAAATTAGCTGATCAGGAGGGTTACAAAACATTTATCATTCCTGATAATGTAGGTGGACGTTTCTCTGTATTGACTCCTGTGGGCTTATTGCCAATCGCTGTTGCGGGTTGCAATATCCATAAACTGGTTGCCGGTGCGAAAGAAATGGAAGGCATGACTTCTGATAAAGTTCCTTTTATCGAAAACATGGCTGCTCAATATGCTGCTGCACGTAACGAGTTGTACAAACAAGGCAAAAAAATTGAGCTGCTTGTAAACTACAACCCTAAACTTCACTATTTCAACGAATGGTGGAAACAACTTTACGGCGAAAGTGAAGGAAAAGAACACAAAGGTATTTTTCCTGCTGCAGTAGATTTCTCTACAGATCTTCACTCAATGGGCCAATGGATTCAAGAAGGTGAAAGAACAATCTTCGAAACAGTTGTTTCTGTTGAAAAATCTAAACATACCGTTGAAATTCCTTACGACAAAGAAAATCTTGACGGATTGAATTTCCTTTCTGGTATGCGTGTAGATGAAGTTAACAAAATGGCTGAACTTGGTACTCAAATTGCACACGTTGACGGCGAAGTTCCTAATATGCGTGTAAGCGTGCCTGAGTTAAACGAATTTTACTTAGGAGAAATGATTTATTTCTTCGAAAAAGCATGTGGTATCAGTGGTTATTTGTTAGACATCAATCCATTTGACCAACCAGGTGTTGAAGCATATAAAAAGAATATGTTCGCATTGTTGGATAAACCTGGATTCGAAGAAGAATCTAAAGCGATCAAGGCTCGTATTTAAGAAATCTTATTACACAAAATAGTAAAGACACGGAAAGAGTATTCCTTTCTGTGTCTTTCTTATAAATAGAATATATGAAAGAACTTAAGGTTGTTCTGTTCGATATGGACGGAGTCCTTTTTGACTCAATGAAAAATCATACAGAATCATGGTTTCTGACGATGAGTAAATGGAATATTCCATGCACAAAAGATGAATTCTATTTACACGAAGGACGTACAGGAGCAAGTACTACCCGATTGCTTTTTAATCGCGAGCTCGGCAGAGATCCATCTGATGAGGAGATTAAAGCGGTATATGAAATGAAAACGTTTCACTTTAACCAGCTACCCAAAGCAATACCAATGTCAGGTTCATTAGAATTGTTGAAGAAAATCAAATCACAGGGAATCGAAGTATGTGTTGTTACGGGATCGGGGCAAGTTAGTCTCCTATCACGACTAGACAGTGCTTTCCCTGGAATTTTTGATGAGAAGCATTTAGTTTCGGCAAGAGATGTAAAAAAAGGTAAGCCTGACCCAGAACCTTATTTGAAAGCACTTAAGCTGATGAATGTCTCTGCTGATGAAGCTATTGTAATCGAAAATGCTCCGATGGGAGTTGAATCTGCAAAAGCTGCACAGATTTTTACTGTTACAGTAAATACAGGTCCTTTGGACGAAAAACTGTTTTACAGCTTAGGTACAGATAAATTATATCCCAGCATGCAATCTCTGGCTGAGAATTGGGATAAATTATATATCGAAATAATTAATCAATAATTTGTATCAATATGTTTGCACCCGATAATTCACTAACACTCTCTCAATTAAATGTACTAATCAAGAAAGCGCTTAATGAATGCTTCATTCAAAGTATTTGGATCAGAGCTGAGATCAGTGATGTAAAAACGTATCAAAGTGGACATTGTTATTTTGAGTTTCTTGAAAAGGACATCAATAATGAGACAATTATAGCAAAAGCTCCGGGACGTATCTGGGCAAACGTATTTCGAAACCTGCGACCTTATTTTGAATCAGAAACAGGTCAATTGTTTACTTCGGGAATTAAAATTCTGGTTCGTGTAACTATAGACTTTCATCCACTATACGGTATGTCTTTAAATGTGCAGGAAATAGACCCTTCCTTTACATTGGGTGATATGGTAATGAAACGGCGTGAAATTCTGATGAAACTTGAAAAGAATGGCATTCTTACAGAAAACATCAAAAAAAAACTTATATCTAATCCCCAACGTATAGCTGTAATATCTTCAGCTTCAGCTGCTGGATTTGAAGATTTTTATAATCAACTTCATAATAATACCTATAAGTACAGTTTCATCACAAAACTCTTTCCTTCACTTATGCAGGGAAAAGAAGTTGAAAAATCTATGCTTATAGCTCTTAATAAAGTGCGCAAATACGCCAATCTTTTTGATGCTGTAGTTATAATACGTGGTGGTGGAGCAACATCTGATCTCAATTGCTTTGACAGTTATCCCTTAGCGGAGGCTATAGCAACTTTTCCTCTTCCTGTAATCGTAGGTATAGGTCATGACAGAGATAAGTCTGTCTTAGATGAAGTTGCTTTTAAAAGTGTTAAGACTCCAACTGCCGTAGCTGAATTTCTTTTATCTCAATTAGAAAACGCAGAAGTTGAATTACACCGACAAATCGAATGGATAAAGGAGTTTTCTATAAAGTTACTCTTTACAGAAAATCAAAGTTTGAATCAGCTTACCTGGCGAATACCTCAACAAGTTAACGAGCGATTACACAATGAAAAGCGAATTCAGGAACATCTGACGCATGTCATTGGTAATCTTTCAAGAACAAGTCTTGCAAAACAAAAAACGCAATTGGATGTTTTAACATCACAATTACAATTGAATGTTACTGCTTTTATAAGTAAAAAAAATCAAGAGCTTATTTTGAAAGAAAAAATTGTTGAATTATCTTCGCCAGACCATATAATGGAAAAAGGATACGTATTTGTGACTCAGAATAAGCATTTGATCAAGCTTAAGACAGATTATACGCCTGATAAAACAACCACTATCCATTTCCGCGATGGTGATGTAGAACTTTAGTAATATATTTAAAACATACATAATGGAAAATACAAACGAACGCGTTCGATGCCTTATTATTGGTTCGGGCCCTGCAGGCTTCACTGCTGCAATCTATGCTTCCCGTGCTAACCTAAGTCCTGTTTTATACGAAGGTATGCAACCTGGCGGTCAGCTTACTACAACTACCGAAATCGAAAACTTTCCGGGATACCCCGAAGGGATTGACGGAAACCAGATGATGGAAGACCTTCGCAACCAGGCAAAACGTTTTGAAGCTGATATCCGTTGGGGAGTTGCTACAGCAGCCGATTTCTCAACCAAACCATATAAAGTTACTTTTGATGGCGAAAAAGTTATCGAAGCTGACACTGTAATTATTGCAACAGGCGCAACAGCCAAGTACTTAGGTCTGCCTGACGAAGCCAAATATGCAGGTATGGGAGTTTCTGCATGTGCTACTTGTGATGGATTCTTCTATCGCAACAAACGTGTAGCAGTTGTTGGCGGAGGCGATACGGCTTGCGAAGAGGCTGAATATCTATCAAAACTTGCTAGTAAAGTCTACATGATTGTTAGAAAAAATCATTTGCGAGCATCTAAAATCATGCAACAACGTGTTTTAGAAAATGATAAGATAGAGGTTCTGTTCGAGCATGAAACCTTAGGTCTATTTGGCGAAAATGGCGTTGAAGGTGCTAAACTAATTAAGCGTCGCGGTCACAGTGATGAAGAAACTGTAAATATTGCTATTGACGGATTCTTCTTAGCTATCGGTCATAAACCTAATACGGATATTTTCAAAGATTATATCAAACTTGACGACGTTGGTTATATTATTACTGAGGGAGTTTCTTCCCGTACAAATATCCCTGGCATATTTGCTGCCGGTGACGTAGCTGATCCGCATTATCGCCAGGCTGTAACAGCTGCAGGTTCAGGATGTAAAGCTGCTATTGATGCTGAAAGATATTTGATTGAAATCGGAGAATAAAAACAATATTTCTCTGGAATAAAATAAAAAAGGGCTGAATAGACAGGATCTATTCAGCCCTTTTTTCACAACATTCCTATGCATGATTTTGTTTTAGTATTGATTACATAATAATATAATTCAAAATCGACCTAATTATGAAAAAGATAACTCTTCTACTTAATGAACAAGAAAATAAGATTTCTCTAGTAGAATATGCATCTGCATTAGCGAAAGACCTTAACTATGAAGTGAATTATCTATATATACAGACACCACAGATATTAAGTACAGATCCGGACTTTATTACACCTACTGTCATGGATCTCAATGAAATGAATGTCATTACTGAAATATCAAATGATATGATAGATAAACTTACACAAACACTTATAAGTAAGGGCTATATCAAAAATAAGACTGATATTGATTACGAAATAGGCGATGCTTATACAATCGTACAGGAAAAGATTCAAAAAGGTGATACAGATGTTATTATTCTACCTGTATCAAACCAGCTATCCTTCTGGAATTTAAATCAGGCTTCTATTGATATTATTAAGCATATCACTTGCCCTGTTTTAATTATCAATGCAGATATGAAATATGTAAAATTCTCAACAATCCTTTATGCTTCAGATTTTCTTGAAGAAGATATAGCTACAATTAAAAGACTGGTAAATATGGGTAGCTACAATATCAGATCTATTGAAGTTTTACATATTGAACAGAACAAAACTTTCCGAACTCATCTGACAGGACTCGGATTTCAATCAATGCTAAAAGATTCTTTCAAAAGTTCAAACATTGACATACAAGTTCATTCGATTCCTTATAAAGAAAGTATATCGAATGGGGTTCTTGTCGATTCAGAAGCTAAAACAACAAATGCTGACATCATTGTTGTACTCAAAGAAAACAAAAGTTTCTTTGCCAGCATTTTTTCTAAAAGTTTTACTAACTCTTTAATTAAAGAAACTCATTTACCAATTTTGATTTTCCATCATAAGTAAAACAGAAAACTAAAACTACTATTTAAGCTAACTGTTAGCTTTATAACAGACACTAAATCGACCTAATTAACTCATGAGTATATGGTCTAGATTGTTTTTATTAGTTTTTTGATGAACACTCTATAATTAGAAAATACAGAAAACCCAAATATTTCATTTATCCTGTTTTCTGTATTTTCTAATAATTAAATAATCTATATTTTCAATTAATCAATCCAACCCCAAGGAGCATCTGGTGTATCAATTTCACGTGTTAAATCAAACGTAACAGTAAATACGCGATCAGAACCTATTCTACGTAGATTATATGTAAATTCTTTTTCGTCAATAGTAATCCACCATACATTATTTGCAGTATGAGGATAATTATCTCTTGTAAATACATCTGCCGGAAACATCTGAATACTATCACAACCTGCATTTGGCGTAACACCTCCGTACTGGGTTACTTTATCCTCTGTCCCATCTTCATGTCTGTGATCATGTTTCAACTGTATTCGCCCATTTTCATCGGTAAGAATCCAAGTCCGGGAGCGATCTTCTCCGACAAAAAAAGGAATTCTGATTCGATTTGGTTCACAGGAGCGAATATGCATAATTAACCTGTTTTTGCTAAAATCATCATTTCCCTTACCTGCTGTAACCTGCCCCTCAAACGATTTTCCGCAAAGAGCCTTTATCCTGTTAAGGAACAACTGTTGCGTATCGGGTTCTGCTGCATAAGCTGATCCAACCGACAAAGCAATAAAAAACAAAAGGAGTAGCTTTCTCATTTTAAATTTAACTATTCGTGAATGTTTGTGCTATTTATCTAACAACACCAAAAATAATATTTTTCATTGATATCCGTATAAACAAAGGTGTATATATTTAAAGCGAAGGAATACAAGAAGAAAGAAACAGGAATAAAACAACATAAACCATTCATTTTAAGTAATAGAATTTCTCTTTGATTGAATTTAATAATAAATAGACTCTTTATAAATAACAGTTTCGTATATTTGCATTAAAATTACAGTTAAATGATCGACAATACTATATTTGAAAATAAGAAAGCTGCTTATTATACATTAGGCTGCAAATTAAATTTTGCCGAGACTTCAACAATCGGAAAACAATTACTTGAACATGGCATCCATAAAGTTCGTGGAAACGAAGTTGCTGATATTTGTGTCATTAACACATGCTCGGTAACTGAATTAGCAGATAAAAAGTGCCGTCAAACTATTCGTAAGATTTCGAAAGATCATCCCGGAGCTTTCATTGTAGTAACCGGATGTTATGCGCAGTTAAAACCTGAAGAGATTGCTCAGATTCCAGGTGTAGATTTAGTGTTAGGCTCTAATCAAAAATTAGATATACTGGAACATATTGATTCGCTTGAGAAAAAAGATAAGGGAACGATCCAAACAACAAAAACAAAAGATATCAGTAGTTTTGTTCCATCTTGTTCGCAAGGAGACCGCACACGTTTCTTCTTGAAAGTGCAAGATGGTTGTGACTATTATTGTTCTTATTGCACAATTCCTTTTGCTCGGGGTAAAAGCCGTAACGGATCAGTTGCAGAGTTGGTGAAACAAGCTCAGGATGTAGCAGCTCAAGGTGGAAAAGAAATTGTATTAACAGGAGTAAACATTGGCGATTTCGGAAAATCAACAGGTGAAACATTTTTTGATTTAGTTAAAGCTTTGGATTTGGTTGAAGGAATTGAACGCTACCGTATTTCCTCGATTGAGCCTAACTTACTTACGGACGAGATCATCGATTATGTGTCAACTTCCAAACGCTTTGCGCCTCACTTCCATATTCCGCTTCAATCAGGTTCTGATGATGTATTGAAGATCATGCGCCGAAAATACGACACAGCTCTTTTTGCAGCTAAAGTTGCAAAGATCAAAGAAGTTATGCCACACGCTTTTATTGGTGTAGATGTTATTGTTGGTACACGTGGAGAGACACCTGAATTGTTTGAAGAAGCCTATAGCTTCATCAGCAATTTGGATATCAGTCAGCTTCATGTTTTCTCCTATTCAGAACGTCCGGGTACTCTGGCGCTAAAAATAGAACATACCGTTGCTCCTAAAGAGAAACAAGAGCGTAGCAAAAGGTTACTTGATCTTTCAGATGAGAAATTAAGAACATTCTACAATCAATTCATCGGAACAAATCACAAGGTCTTGTTCGAGCATGCAAAAGAAGGAGAACCGATATATGGTTTTACTGAAAATTATATCAAAGTAGAAGTAGCATATAATGCGGATCTTTGTAACAATTTATCAAATGTAACTCTAGGTGAGTTTAACGCTGATAAAACAGCATTGCTCATAAAAGAATAAGTAGACTTATTTTTTTATTTTGATTCCTAAATAAAATCAAACTACTTTTTTATCTTTGTGCAGATCTAAATATGGTTTATGGCGAAAGTATTTAATTATATGCTTTCGGGGATCCTAAGAGTGCTTTCAATACTTTCGTTTAGAACACTTTATATACTATCGGATATAATGAGCTTTTTCGCTTATTACATTATACGATACCGAAGAAGAGTTTTACGCGATAATTTAACAAATGCATTCCCCGAAAAAAGTATTAAGGAAATTATCATTCTCGAGAAAAAGTTTTACAGACACTTATCTGATTCATTCTTCGAAGCAATTAAAGTTCTGGATATGAATAAGTCTGAAATTATGACACGAATGAAGTTTTTAAACTCTGAACTAGTAGATGAGCATGTTCAAAAAGGTGATTCTATTATTTTATGTCTCGGTCATTATGGTAATTGGGAATGGATTCCGTCTTTATACCTTTGGATCAAAGAAGATTGTTTTGGCGGACAGTTATACAGACCTTTAAAAAATAGTTTCTTCGATCAGTTTTATTTGGATATACGTCAAAAATGGGGAACAATCTGCATTCCTAAAAATGATATTCTACGAGAAATACGTAATATCAAGGAAACTAAACGTCCTTTCCTGATTGGCTTTATGGCTGATCAGACTCCATCTAAAGCGAATATTCATTATTGGACACAATTCCTGAATCAGGAAAGTGCCATATTGATCGGACCGGAAAAAATTGCGATTAAAGGGAATTACACACTTTTATACCTTGACATCAAACGCATAGCAAGAGGTTATTATACAGGTGAGTACAAACTTATAACAGACAAGCCGAAAGAGTCATCTCCTTTTGAAATTACGGAAACGTATATCCGTATGATGGAGGAAACTATATTACGTGATCCGGCCTATTGGTTATGGACACATAAAAGATGGAAGCACAAAAAATAATGAAAAAAGTTGCTATAATAATATTAAACTGGAACGGAAGAAAGTTATTGGAAGAATACCTTTCTTCTGTTCTTTTGCATACAGACAGATCTCTTGCCGAGATCTATGTTGCCGATAATGGCTCAACCGATGATTCTATTACTTTCCTACAAAAAACATATCCACATATCCGTCTGATTCTTCTTCCTGAAAATTATGGCTTTGCTGAAGGATATAATAAAGCAATACAAGAGATACACGAAGAATATGTACTTTTATTGAACTCTGATGTAGAAGTAACAGCCGGCTGGCTTAATCCGCTTGTTAGCTATTTAGATAAAAACCCTCAAGCTGCTGCATGTCAACCCAAAATCAGATCTTACAGACAAAAACAATTGTTTGAACATGCTGGTGCTTCTGGAGGTTTTATTGATCGATGGGGATATCCTTTTTGTCGCGGTCGCCTGTTCTATATCTTAGAAGAAGATACAGAACAGTATGACAATATCATTCCAATATTTTGGGCTACCGGAGCGGCATTACTAACCCGCACTACTCTATACAAAGAGTCTGGAGGCCTTGATGCTAGCTTCTTTGCCCACATGGAAGAGATCGATTACTGCTGGCGATTAAATGCGCGAGGATATGAGATAGGGGTTGTTCCTCAGAGTATTGTATTTCATTTAGGAGCCGCTACTCTGCAGAAAGAAAGTCCTCGAAAGACATTTCTCAACTTTCGAAATAATTTGCTGATGCTTTATAAGAATCTTTCAAAATGGCAATGCAGACGCGTATTGTTAGCGCGTTTTTTCCTTGATCTTATCGCTGCTACTAAAATGGCATTAACAGGTGAACTACCAAACGCTAAAGCTGTTATAAATGCTATGATTGAGTTTTACAATATTCGTTATCAATACAGAGAGAAACGTGAAGTAAATCTCAAACACAGAAAAAATCTTAATCTAAGAACTCAATATAAAGGTTCTATAGTTATTGATTTTTATATTAGAAGAATAAAAAAATTTAGTCAGTTATCGTTTAAGTAATTATGAAAGTATTGTTTAACAGACTT
>JBOFIZ010000194.1:0-1652 GCA_051650425.1 Bacteroidales bacterium | reverse complement strand
AAAAAAAGAGCCACATCTTTCGATGCAGCTCTTTGTGATCCCGACAGGATTCAAACCTGTAACCTTCTGATCCGTAGTCAGATGCTCTATTCAGTTGAGCTACGGAACCGTCTTGTTTTCGAAGCGTTATTGTTTCGATTACGTGTGCAAAGGTAGAGCTTTTTTTTACACTACCAAACTTTCAAAACTCTTTTTTTTAAGCATTCATCTTTGATTTAACTTAAAACACTGAATACTAAACAAAAAAAGATTCAAAAAAAATAACGATTATATCAACTCATCAGGGTCATCAAAATCATCTGTCATTAATTCTGCCTTGATTGCCAGAATTTCCGTTTTGATATTTTCTAGCCTTCTGATAACTTCCAAATTTCGCTGAACACCATCTCTTCCATTTTTCAGCTTATTCTTTGCCCCTTGCAGAGTCATGCCCTTCTCACGAACTAAATGATAAAACATTCGAATTGTTTCGATATCATCCTCTGTATATTGCCGCGTTCCGCCTTTACTCTTTTTCGGCTTAATTAAATCAACCTCTTTTTCCCAAAAACGCAAAAGAGATTCATTTACCTGTAACATATCGGCAACCTCGCCAATATTATAATAGAGTTTTAATTTTTTGTTTTTATTCAGTGCCATGGTAATCTATCGTATTGAAGTCTGTTAATCCATCATTCGTCCCATTGTTGACGACAACTGGACCATTTTGTCATATTCTGCCGGACTCAAATCCATAAAGTAATAATTTTGCGGATTGACAGGTTTTCCTTTATGATGAACTTCATAATGCAAGTGGGGTCCTGTAGCCTTACCCGTACTCCCAACCTTTCCGATAACTTCTCCTCGCTTCACTTTCTGCCCACGCTTAGCCACATAGTCATTCAAGTGAGCATAAACAGTTTTATAACCATATCCATGATTGATAATAACAGTCTTACCATATCCCTGATCCCAGTCTGCTTTCTCAACTACTCCATCTCCGGTAGCATACACAGGAGTTCCCGGTTTGGCTGTAAAGTCCATTCCTGTATGCATACGCACTGTTTTATAGATAGGATCGACACGTCGGCCGAAACCGGAGGAAGTTTGCTTCAAATCTTTATTGAGTATTGGCTGAATAGCCGGAATACACAAAAGGCGAGCTTCTTTGTTATTAAACAAATTAAGAAGTTCATCATACGATTTGGACTGGAAATACAATCGTTTATTCAGCAAATCCATTTTAACAGCCGTATTTTTCACTAAACTCTCATTGGATAACCCTGCTAATTCCTCGTAACGATTCGTCTCTACAAAATTCCCCGAACGCATTTCATCAGGAAGAGGTTCAGCCTGAAGCATTACCCTATATAAATTATCATCACGAAGCTCTAGCTCTCTCAGCACCGATTCGGCCTGATCAATCTGTTTTGAAAGAATTTTATTTTGAGAAGACAAGACACTGATTTCCTGCTTCAGCATTTTCTCATAAGGAGAATCCAGATAATAGGATAAAAGAAAAAACAATCCGCACCCTAAAAGTGCACTTATAAAGAAATGTCGCAGAAATCCAATAGCTTTTTCTTTAGCTGTCGGATAAACACGTTCATAATTTAATGTATGCGGATCGTATCTGTAATATATTTTTTTGCTCATCTTAAAAACTTAAAAAG
>JBOFIZ010000193.1:0-5459 GCA_051650425.1 Bacteroidales bacterium | reverse complement strand
ACGGAATACAATATCTACTTCATATTTCTTCGCGATATCGAAATAAGGCGATTTATCTGAAGTAGGTCTTGGTTGCGATACTAAGATTTTCTTCACGATGCAAACAAATATAATTGTTTAAATTAAACTGTACACATATCTAAGGATTCCTATTAATCCCATCAGAGGTGCCAAAATCACGGTGCAAAGATACAAAATCATGTAAAAACAAGAGGGTATTGTATGGAAAAAAATTTTCAACCCTCTCAACACTAAGGCTATAAAATAGGCTACAAAAACACAAATTAAAATGGTTTTAATACTTTGAAACGAGATATCAACGTATGTAGCCGTGAGTGTTAATGGAAGCAAAACTAATCCCAATATAGATAAAGCCGTCTCTCTACCGCTTTTCCACAGCTGGAATGAGCGTTCGGAAGAGAAGAGCAGAATCAACATTCGATTGAGTAAATACTGAAATCCCATAAACAGGGATATCAAGACAAATGTCTCTCCGAAAAACAAATATGATTTTAAAGCCGAAAGCTCTTTACCACCTATTTCTGTGAAATACAGAAATACGACAATGGACATTTGTAAGAGTGTTTGCACACTCAGTAGGGTTTTGACTTTATGATTGAAATCTGAACTTTCAGAAAATAGGTTCGTTCGGTCTTTAGGTCTCAGGAAAACTTTAATCGATTCCCATAGCAATCCGCGTCCTAATAATAATCCAACCCCGGCAAGCAGAATCGATAAAAAGAAAACGACACTGAAGCCATCAAGCTCTTTGATATCGTTATCTTTTAATTGACCTTTGAATCGGATTTCGCCGGAATGTTCGGACGCATATGCCTGCAATTCTCCATCTTTTTCAACAAGAAAAAGTGGTAAATCAGCTAATACGACAGAATCCGGAGTCTGTTCAATACAATCTCCGGGTAACATCATATACCTGAATGTGCTACTGTCTTTAGCTGTTTGCAAGGAATCCATTAACATAGTCGTCTGATTTAGATCGCTGCGAATTTACGAGGAGCCACATCCCAGCGAGGTGCATTCTGAATTGCTTCAAGAACTCCTTCAGGATGATCAACCACAGTAAACATTTCACGATGAACTTCGCGCATAAAGTTTTCACTTACTGCTTTATCCAGCATTTCGATAAGCGGATTATAAAATCCGTCAAAATTAAGAATAATAACAGGGTTCTCAAAGAGTCCGAGCTGTTTCCATGTAATTATCTCCATCAACTCTTCTAATGTCCCGCATCCTCCTGGAAGTGCTATTACAGCATCTGCCAGCTTGGCCATCATCTCTTTGCGCTCGTGCATAGATTCAGTAACAATAAGCTCATTCAACTCATTGTTTTCCCAACCTTCTTTAATCATAAAAGAAGGAATAACTCCGATAGTTTTACCACCGTGTTGCATGGTCGATTCTGAAACTGTTTTCATCAAACCACGATTACTGCCTCCATTAACACAAGTGATACCTGCTTCACCTAAAACTTTTCCCAGACGAAAGGCTGCATCTACATATTTCTCAGGTATCTGAGAGCTCGATGCACTATATACACATACTCTTTCAATCATATGAATTCGGTTTTTATGGATGTGACTGACGGATGACACACCGAAGTATATCATCCGTCAGTTATTATTTAATGCTTATATCTATTACTCTGCAATACCGAAAGCCTTGCGGATCGGTTCTACAAAGTCAAGTTTTTCCCATGTGAATAACTCTACCTCTTTCACGATAGGCTCATTCAAATAACGATTGTTGAAAACTTTCGTTACAGTCTGAGGCTTACGCCCCATGTGTCCGTAAGCTGCAGTTTCCTGATAAATAGGATTGCGAAGCTTCAAGCGCTCTTCGATAGCTTTAGGACGCATATCGAACAATTCTTTCACTTTAACCGCAATTTCAGCATCTGTACATGGAACTTTTGCTGATCCGTAAGTGTCAACGAAGATACTTACCGGCTCAGCAACACCAATTGCATAAGCTACTTGTACCAAAACCTCGTTAGCTACACCTGCAGCAACAAGATTTTTAGCAATATGTCTGGTTGCATAAGCTGCCGAACGGTCAACTTTTGAAGGATCTTTTCCTGAGAATGCGCCACCACCGTGAGCACCTTTTCCTCCGTAAGTATCTACGATGATTTTACGACCTGTCAAACCTGTATCTCCGTGAGGACCACCAATCACGAATTTTCCTGTTGGATTAACGTGAAGAATTAACTGATCGTCAAATAAAGCCTGAACACGTTCCGGCAATAAAGCTTTCACACGGGGAAGCAAAATATCTTTTACATCATTATAAATGATGTCCAGCATTTTCTCGTCAGCAGCCAAACGTGCTGCTGCTGTATCATCTTCTGCATCCACAAAATCATCATGCTGTGTTGAAACAACGATTGTGTGAATACGAACAGGAGCGCCTTCCGGAGAGTACTCAACCGTTACCTGAGATTTTGCATCCGGACGAAGGTAAGTCATTTCTTTTCCTTCTCTGCGGATATCAGCTAGTTCTGTTAATAATAAGTGAGATAGGTCTAAAGCCAATGGCATGTAGTTATCTGTTTCTACAGATGCATAACCAAACATCATACCTTGGTCTCCTGCTCCCTGATTCATTTCGTCTGCACGCTCAACACCACGATTGATATCGGCAGATTGCTCATGAATTGCAGAGAATACTCCACAAGAGTCACCGTCAAATTTATAATCGCTTTTTGTGTAACCGATACGGTTAATTACCGAACGGGTTACCTCTGGTAGATCTACATAAGCACTTGATTTTACCTCGCCGGCAATTACTACCTGTCCGGTTGTAACTAACGTTTCACATGCAACTTTAGAAGTTACATCCTGCGCCAAAAACTCATCAAGTATAGCATCAGATATTTGATCCGAAACTTTATCCGGATGCCCTTCCGATACAGATTCAGAAGTAAACAAATAATTCATATTATCTTTCTATTTTTTATTTATTATTCGGAATAAAACAACGAATAGATAGGAGTGCATTGGTATATAAAATAATGGAAAGAGGAGTTATATCCTTTTAGCATTTTTTTATGTGGTTGCAAGCATCTCAAATCTGTCCACAAGTTTTCGACTGCAAATATAGAAAATTATTTGTTGATTGTGAGCAGTATAACACTCTTTAGCTCTGTAAGGCTAATTTTAATGCTTATAAATAAAGAGAGGGAGAGCCGCGTGACTCTCCCTCTTTCATACCAATTATAAAATACTTATTTTGTTTTCAAGTATTCATCCATCGCTGCAGCTGCACGACGTCCGTCGCCCATCGCAAGAATAACGGTTGCTCCGCCTCTCACGATATCGCCACCGGCAAATACATCTGAAATATCTGATTGCATCGTATCCTGATTTACAATAATCGTACCCCATTTAGACACATTCAATCCTTCAATCGAACTCGGAACCAACGGGTTAGGGGATACACCGACACTAACAACGACCACATCTACAGGAACTTCATCAATAGCTCCTTCAATAGCTACCGGCGAACGACGCCCTGACGCATCAGGCTCGCCCAATTCCATACGTTGCAACATCATTGTTTTAACATGTCCGCGCTCGTCTCCTTTATAAGATACAGGATTACACAGAGTAAGGAACTCAATACCTTCTTCTTTGGCATGATGTACCTCTTCTAAACGTGCAGGCATTTCTTCTTCCGATCTGCGATATACCAACATGGCTCTTTCCGCACCCAGACGACGAGCCGTACGCACTGAGTCCATTGCTGTGTTACCACCGCCGATAATAGCCACGTTTTTACCAAACAGAATAGGAGTATCCGATTCCGGATTTGCAGCATCCATCAGATTCACACGTGTCAGATACTCATTGGCTGACATAACACCGATAAGATTCTCGCCTTCGATATTCATAAAACGGGGAAGTCCCGCTCCACTTGCAACGAAAAGCCCTTCAAAGCCCATTTCATGAAGATCATCGTAAGATAAAGTCTTCCCGATAATACAATCAGTCAAAAACTGAACACCCATTTTACGAAGGACTTCAATTTCAACATCTACAATTGTATTTGGTAAACGAAACTCCGGAATACCATATTTTAATACCCCACCGATTTCGTGTAACGCTTCGAAAACAGTCACGCAATAACCCAATTTAGCCATATCGCCGGCAAAAGCAAGACCTGCAGGTCCCGATCCGACAACGGCAATTTTCTTTCCATTAGCAGGAGCCAGCTCAGGAGTCGCGATATTCCCGCTTTCACGTTCAAAATCAGCAGCAAAACGCTCCAGATATCCGATAGCTACAGGCGCTTTACCCATTTTATGATAGATACATTTAGACTCACACTGTTTCTCCTGTGGACAAACACGTCCGCATACAGCAGGAAGAGCACTTGTCATTTTCAATGTTTTGGCAGCCTCAAGAATTTCGTTACGCTCGATATTCTTTACAAAAGTAGGAATATTGATGCTCACCGGACAACCTTGCATACAAGACGGATCCGGACAATCCAAACAACGGGAAGCTTCCACAAGAGCTTGCTCCTTTGTAATCCCCAAGCTCACTTCTTCATTATTCGTAATGCGATATGCCGGGTCTAATTCGTTCATTCGAACGCGAGGAATCTCTCCACGTTCTTTATTTTTCATTGCCTTACGAAGTTCCTCTCTCCAAGGTTCACTACGCATAGCTTTAATCATTTCTTTCTGATCCATCTTTTGTGTTCTTTTTCGGTTAATACAGCTATTACTCCATCTCTTTATAAGAGTTCAAACGCATAAGCATTTCATCAAAATCAACTTCATGCGCATCAAACTCCGGTCCGTCAACACAAACAAATTTTGTTTTCCCGCCCACAGATATACGGCAAGCTCCGCACATACCTGTTCCATCTACCATAATTGTATTCAGAGATGCAATAGTCGGTATGTTGTATTTCTTTGTCAACAACGACACAAACTTCATCATAACAGCTGGTCCGATAGTAACACACATATCAACCTGTTCGCGTTTGATCACTGACTCAACACCTTCCGTAACAAGTCCTTTATTTCCGTATGAACCATCATCGGTCATTACGATAACTTCATCTGAATTAGCTTTAATCTGATCCTCAAGAATAATTAAATCCTTAGTCCGGGCAGCCAATACAGTTATTACACGATTTCCGGCATTCTTAAATGCCTCAACAATTGGTAATAGCGGAGCAACACCAACGCCACCTCCGGCACAAACAACTGTCCCGACTTTCTCAATGTGTGTAGCTTTACCCAGCGGGCCTACCACATTCGTAATAGAATCACCTTCATTCAATGCACAAATCTTAGCAGAGGATTTACCTACATTCTGAATAACCAGTGTGATTGTTCCTTTTTCCACATCTGCCGCAGCAATTGTTAAAGGAATACGTTCTCCTTTTTCTCCGACCTTCACGATAACGAAGTGTCCTGCTTTACGCGA
>JBOFIZ010000192.1:0-4977 GCA_051650425.1 Bacteroidales bacterium | reverse complement strand
CCTTGAGATTTCACTTTACTAAAGTTAACCGGCTCCCATATCGCTCCATTACCTTTCGGAATCCACATAATCCAGTTATTTATGTTCATCAGATAATAAGTAGCTTCAACTCTTACATCAAAGCACCCAAAAGAGGGCTCAGTTAAAAGTGTAAAATCACTAGAGAAGCCTTTCTCAGGTTTTAAATCAGGATTT
This sequence comes from Bacteroidales bacterium, assembly GCA_051650425.1. Taxonomy (GTDB): domain Bacteria; phylum Bacteroidota; class Bacteroidia; order Bacteroidales; family UBA7332; genus UBA7332. The sequence continues at coordinate 4,782 of JBOFIZ010000192.1, read as the reverse complement.
CCACCAGGATTCCAGTAAAGATCATTCAAACTTGGCACTCTGTAATTATAGTTATTCGAAGCTTTTATAGTCAGATACTGATCTAAAATCCGATAACGGCCTGTAAGATTATATAAACCATAAACATTATCATCTATAAGTTCACCTGTCGTTTTAAGATCAAAATGAAGCTTTCGTGTAAGTCTGTATGTTGTGAATAATTGCAGTGATATTGCATTTCGGGTTTTATATTTACCCTCATAATTATTGGATTTAACTTTATCATAACGATAGTTTAAAGATGCCGAAACAGGGAATTTAGACCAACCTGAAAAATTATAGTCCATCCGGGCTATTAAACTATTATTTCGGTTGTCTGTTCTTGTCGTATCTCCAAAAATCTTTGTATAACGTGAATCACCACTTAAAAAGGCAAAAGTTGATTTTATGTGATGCTGATCCCGATTAGCTTCATAAGACAACATACTCCGAAAATTGTTTGTTCGAATTTTCTCTTTAATAGTTCCTTCTACAACACCTAACATTTGAGGTAAAGAACGATCATCATAATACCACCAGGCAATACCTGAGAACAAATCGCCCTTCATATTGCGATAATAAAGTTCTTGCATCAATCCTGTTTGCTTATAATTTGCATTTTTCCGTCTATCATACTTTGGATCTTTTGCTGTAACCTTATCCCAAAACTTAAAATTATTTTTCGATTGTTGATAGAAAGCTCTCGTCGAGAATGTAAACTTATTCTTGGAAGCTCTGAATGTCAATGCTTCCGAATAGGTAGAATTAGACGCAAATTCACTCAATAGAGAAAAAACAGGTTTATGGACTGCTTCGGATGAGTTAGCTAAATTAACACTCCCCCCGATAGCACCACTCCCGCTACCTTGTGCACCTCCGCCATGATATAAATTTACATTATCGATAAAATAGACTGGAATCTGAGAAAAATCAAAGTTTCCCAATTGAGGCGAGTTCAAAGAAATACCATTCCACAGAACCTGAGTATGAGAAGAAGATGCACCACGTATAGAAACTGTCGCTAATGCTCCTTGCCCCATACTTTTAATTTGTAGTGAAGAAGCCTCTGTTAGCAATTCTGACAGACTTCTTGTTTGATTACTTTTTAAAGATGCATCCTCAATCTTTGTCAAACGAGCACCAACCTCTGTTTGCTGCACCTTTGCTTTTTCTGTAACCGTTACTTCTTTAATCTTTACACTCTTCTCATGAATCTCTTGCGCGTTTATAAGCGCGCAAGAGATGATGAATAAAACTGTGGCAAATAGTTTTTGTTTACTCATGTATTTTATTATTCAAAATAGATATAATGCGGGAATATTCCAGCTTTAAATGACCGGATAAGAGATGCATTATGGGGGTTATATTCAAAAACAACTCCTCTGGTCAATGATCCGTATAATACTTCGACAAAGAAAATCGTATTTTCTTTTGAAACTGACATTAAATATACAGTTTTCTTGGAGTCTCCCTCATATTCCATAATCGGCTCCTTCGGACTTTCAGGATTGTTCACATCGATTGAGTATAGTTTACGTCCCGAATTAAAGTAAATAGTTTGTTTATCCGAAGAAATATCTATACAAGAGACCCAGGAATTAATATTTAAATCCGAAACATTAACTTCATGAATACATTTTTCCGTAACAGAATCAAAACAGTAGATCGTGTTAGTCCCAAAAACCCAAATACGATCTTTGTTGTCCACTAAAATTTTAGAAAACTGAACTAAATCAAATGTTTCTCCAGCTTTAGTTTTCAATGTTCTTTTCCCTTCTTGGGTGATATTACCTAAATCGAATACAGATACAGTGCTACCTCCCACAAATAATTTATTATTTAACAGCAACATCTGGAAGGTGTTCCCATCCAGATCAATATAACGTCGTAACATTTTTCTGGATGTCCCGTGATTGATATCCATAATCATCAACTTAGACCGGTTGCTTTGATCTGTTACTGCTATTGAATCTCCTCCTAAATGTTGTATATACATAGGAATCACATTCAAATCTATCGGCATAGTTTCAACCGATTTATAAGTTTTTGAATCAAAAACCTCAATCTTTCTGGAGTTATTCAAGGTTACATAGTAGTTATCTCCGATCTTTGATAAAGATTGAGCAACATCACCCATTGTACGCCCATTTACCCGACTAAAAACATCCTGTTCTACATCTCCTGCTTCTGAAAGCGTTGTTAGAGAAGATGTGCCATATCCAAATTGACCTTCACTTACAACGATCGCACGTAAATTATGTGTTTCAGGCTTTTCTGTATTTTCTGTAGATTCTGTACAAGCATTAAACGTAAGACCTAATGCCAGAAATAAAAGGATAGTATTATTTTTCATATTTCGATAGATAAATAGATTTTGCAGATTCCCCTACTTCAATTGTTTTTAAAATATCCCATTGTGTTCCTTCGGGCTTAACTTCAATAACCTCACTTGGAGAAGACCCTCCCAAAACCTGATTTATAAACAATAAATTTCCTTCTTGAGTCGTCTTCAAATCACATAAGGTTCCTACGTGTTTCATATATTCAAAAACAGGCTCATCTAATTCTGTCGGCTTATCAACGTTTACTGTATAAAAAGCTTTGTGATTACGTAAATATAATATTTGTCCATCATTACTAATCGAAAATGCAAGCTCATTCATAGTTGACATTGTTTTCGGCATTTTCAAACTATGTTTAATTGTCTCCGTTTTAACATCAACGCAAAACAACTTATATACTTGCTCATCATTCTCTACTGCAGCAAACCAAAGATTCCCATTTTTATCAACACTTGGCACCGATGTTCTGGAGCTCAAGTGTATATTAGATTTAATTGTTCGAAAAGCTGATTCGTGAATATTTTTTATATCTGCAACCATTAACTTAGGTTGAAGAGCTTCCCCGTTTTTATTATCCTTGCAACCAAAAATATAGATTTTATCACCTACTTTTTTTATCGCGTAAACCGTAAATCCGAAATCTATTTTTCTTTTTAATTTAGAGTCTTTACTTACATCTGCTATAAAACCATTCGTATTCTCATCTTTATATCTCCCAGCTACTATCAGAGAATCTCCACCTAACCATTCTATCGTATTTGGTGTCATTGAGCGCTTAAGTTCAATCTGATCAACCTTTTTGAAAGAGTTCCCCTCTAATACTGCGATTCCATTGTCATTCCAGTTAGATCCATAAGCCAGATAAAGCTTATCCTTAAAATGATATGCTGCATTTGGATCACATAGTATCTGTTCGCCATTTACTGTTTTGTAATAATCAGGAAATACAGATCCATTTTTATGAACATAGGAAACCGAAGCTGTTTGTCCTGAATAACTACCCTCCTTATTTAAGGTCAGATAGCGAAAATCGACGGGAATAATAATTTCTGCTGGTTCTTTTTCACTTTCTGTTTTGTCAGTTACGACACTGTCATCACTACATGACCACAATAGTGCCGGCGCACTTAAAAGAAATAATCTGCACGTTTTAGATAATTGCATTTGTTTAAGTATTAAATTATTTAAGAATGAATAAGTTAATACTTCGCGTTAGAGTGGATCGTTGGAAGATTAAGAAGTCTACTTAATCTGTTCTTTTGTTGAAAAGAATATTCTTACCGACCATGCCTTAGCCCGAAGCATCAAATAAGTTCTCGGTTTGGCAGGTCTTCTGGCTACCTCAAACTACACGCCTTCCCATTACGTAAAATAACAGTGACATTTTGTATAGTTCTTAATTGAGGATTACAGCTGCGGGTACAGCTCCGAAATCACATCGGATTCCCTTTTAAACTTGTAAAAATATATTTACATAGTACCAAAACGATGCGAAATTAGTATTTTTTCTTAGATAATTGCAAACAGAGCTTATAAAGTTTTTTTATGAAGAAATTTAACCATTCTTCAATCACAAGAATTAAAAGGATTTAGAAACTTATACGCCTTCGTCTTAAATTCACGATTGTAATTATTACATTATTCTTTATATCTTTGTATCCGAATGAAACGATGACTGTTTCGAAACATCTGCTTATTTTATGAAACAGAATAACCCGAAACATTATCAAGCAGATCCAATTTCTCTTTCTGATTTATGACTTAAACAACAATATGGAAATTATAAAACGTAACGGCACCAAAGAACTTTATGATCGTCAGAAAATAGCTACTGCGCTTCAAAAAAGTTTCCTTAGCACAGATACACCTTATACAGATGATGCAATATCCTCATTAATCGATGAGGTAGAACTATTTGTAAATCAAGATATAAAAAATCGCTCTGTTGAAAAGATCCAGGATGAGGTAGAACGTGTATTAATGGAAAATGGCTATTATTCGATTGCGAAAAGCTATATTCTTTATCGTTGGCAAAGAACCGAACGAAGACGATCTGTAGAGAAAATTATTAACTGTCTGTCAGATTCTAATATCGGAGCTTTACTGAAGGAGATTCAAATTGATTATCCTCAAGAGGACTACGATCTGAATCGTCTTGCCGAAAAATTCCATAGCTTTTGTAAAGCTGAAATGAAAGCTGAAGATAAACTATCTGCTTTGATTAAAGCTGCTGTCGAACTTACATCTCAAGATGCTCCTGACTGGGAGTTTATCGCTGCACGGCTACAGAGTTTTCAGTTGAACAATCAATTACATAAAGATCAGCAGGCTTTAGGATTCTCTTCATTTTATGACAAATTGAGATATCTGGTTGATGAAGGATTATATGGAAGTTATATCCTAAATCATTATAGCTTTTCTG
>JBOFIZ010000191.1:0-3983 GCA_051650425.1 Bacteroidales bacterium | reverse complement strand
CAATGGAACTTAAATGGAGCAAAAGTAAGAATCGGATGATTTTTAAGATGTTTCTTCTGTGCATTCTCCCCATGTTTTTACTTAGTTTCGGAGTTGCCTTGTTCTTTCATCTCAAAGATGGAGTTCTTTTCACACAAGCTTTATATAACGTAATACCACTTGCAATTATCAGTAGTGCTATCGCCATTCCGGCTACTCAATTGGTAAACAGACATGCCCGTGAAGAAATTATATACGAAAGTAGCTTTTCAGATATCATCGGAATTCTGTTCTTTGGGTTCATATTCAATGATAAGGGAAATATTGTGGACGAAAGCTTATTGTTTGCAGGTGAATTTGCAGGAACAATTATCCTGACAATCTGTGCTACATTTATTATAGCATGGCTGTTAGGTTACATTCCATCAGGCATACGCTTTATTCCTATTCTCGGCACATTGGTTTTTATTTTTGAAGTTGCTGAATATTTTGAGCTTCCCGCACTGATTTTTATTTTTGTATTTGGCGTTTTCATTGGAAATCTGGATCAGTTCAAACATCTACCTCTGATTAAACATATACGTCCCGAACGAATAGGAAATCATACAGGTGAATTCTATCATATCGTAACAGAAATCGGCTTTCTGGTCAGATCTTTCTTCTTTCTGACTTTAGGTTTATATATTAAACCTTCACTCTTTTCTGATTTCCGATCTTTAGGGTGGAGTGCTGCTATTCTGGGTATTGCATTCATAATACGACTTCTTTTCCTGAAACTACTAAGAGTTCATATAAGCCCGAATCTTCTGTTTGCACCCCGTGGTCTGGTCACTATATTATTATTTCTTTATATTCCAGCTTCAAAACATCTTGAAGCAATCACGTTCAATACAATCATACAAACCGTGTTATTATCAACTCTCATTCTGGCTATTATAGGTTTAGTTACAGATGAGCGGGAAAAGGAAATTAAAGAAGATAATAAGCATTTATAGTTATTTTGATATTCGGGTCGATTACAAATCGATAAATGAAGTCTCTTATGAAAAAATAGACAGGTGTTTTTACTATTTAATGCTAACAAATTGGAGAGGGGCGTAGAGATTACGCTTCTCTTTTTATTTTATTCAGTTCGATATCGACCCGAAATGTTACATCCTTTTAACTGATATAAATTTTAACCTCACATTTATGGTGATTTATATGAAGCTCCGGCTCCTTAAGCTGTATTTTTCATAAATACAAATAGAAAGGGCGATCTTCACAGACCGCCCTAATTTCTTCACACAGAGTTAAAGAGCTTAATTTCCAGTAAATGAAAATCAAACTTCTATTTCTACGTGCAAATATATAATAAATTTTGTTTTACCAAACATTTATATATCCATAAAATCATATTTTCATACTTTTTTATTAATCACACAGCTATTTTCTATGATTTCCGTACAATTTGCCATTCAAAAATACAGCATCAATGATATCTGATGTGTAAGCATAAGGTATGAATTCAACCGAAGATATCGGCTTTGTCAGAAAGACATTGGCTTTCTTACCTGCCACTATCGATCCATGGGTCAGACTGATCCCCATCGCATAGGCACTATTGATTGTTGCTGCATTAATCGCTTCGTTGGGTGTCATTTTCATCTGGATACAGGCCAGAGACAATACGAACTTCATATTACCTGACGGCGATGATCCCGGATTATAATCCGATGCCAATGCAACAGGAAGACCACTATCAATCATATAACGTGCAGGCGGATAATCCATTCCGAGAAAGAAAGCTGCTCCGGGCAGAAGCGTAGGCATGGTTATGGATTCTTGCAGTGCATCAATCTCTTCTTTACCTGTAAATTCGAGATGATCTACGGATAAAGCACGGTTTAATACCCCGACCTGAATACCTCCCGAACACGCCAGTTCGTTTGCATGAATCTTTGGCTCGATATCGTATTCGGCAGCAGCTTTTAGCATCCGGTCTGTCTCTTCAACCGTAAAGAATCCTTCATCACAGAATACATCAATAAAATCAGCCAGCCCCTCTTTAGCTACAGCCGGGATCATTTCTTTAATGATCATATCGACATATTCCTTCTGACGCCCTTTATATTCGGCAGGCACAGCATGAGCTCCCAGGAAAGTTGATTTTATCGTTGCAGGTGAGTGTTCCTTGATTCTTTTGATAACACGAAGCATTTTCAATTCATCTTCGACACTTAACCCATAACCACTCTTAATTTCGATGGCTCCAGTTCCGAAACGAATCATTTCATCAACACGCTTCATTGCCGATTGATACAATTCTTCTTCCGAGGTCTGGTGCAAGCGTTCGGCAGAATTTAGAATCCCTCCTCCCCGTTTTGCGATCTCTATATAAGAGAGACCTTTGATCTTATCTACAAACTCTTGTTCACGACTTCCTGCATAAACGATATGTGTATGCGAATCACAGAAACAAGGCAATAGCATCTTTCCGGTTGCATCAATTACCTTATCGACCTGCATATCCGTCCAGTCTTCCATGTGACCGAAAGAATGAATTTGATCGTCTTCAATCAACAGCCATGCTTCATCAATCGAATGCAGCAGGTCCATCCGTTCTCCCCACAAATAGGGATGGGGCAGATATTCTACCCCAACCAGTTTCTTTATGTTTTTTATTAGTGTATACATCTTTTCCACTCCTCCTCCAGAAATTCTATGGATTGATCGATATATTTATACATCACCTCATCTACCTCAATAAATGGAACCTTCTCGCGATATGCGGCATAGAGTTCTTCCAGAATTGGCGACGTTTTCAACGGACGGCGGAATTGCAGAGCCTGTGTGGCATTAAACAACTCAATAGCCAATATACGCTCGGTGTTTTTGACTACCCGATATAATTTTGTAGCGGCATTTGCACCCATGCTTACGTGATCCTCCTGACCTTGTGATGATTCTATCGTATCCACCGAAGCGGGTGTACACAATTGTTTGCTTTGACTTACAATTGAAGCTACGGTATATTGAGGGATCATAAAGCCACTGTTTATTCCCGGCTGAGCTACCAGAAACTTAGGCAGTTCTCTGACTCCTTTTATCAGCTGATAGGTGCGTTGTCCTGAGATACTTCCCAGTTCGGCCAATGCGATAGCCAGAAAATCCATCGTGATTGCCAACGGCTGACCGTGGAAATTCCCTGCCGATATAATCAGATCCTTTTCAGGGATCACAGTCGGATTATCGGTCGCACTGTTGATTTCTGTATCGAACACAGACTTCACATAACGAATCGCATCTTTTGAGGCTCCGTGTACCTGTGGCATACAGCGGAACGAATAAGGATCCTGTACATGCTCTTTCTTTCGGTGTATTATTTCGCTGTCATGCAGATAATACGAAATATTGGCAGCTGTTTCACGCTGTCCTTTATGCGGTCTGATCAGATGCACAGCCTCATGAAAAGGTTCTATACGTCCGTCAAAAGCATCTAAGGATAACGCTCCTATCTTATCTGCCCAGTCTGACAATTCTTTGGCTTTTATCAAAGACCACACACCATAGGCACTCATAAACTGGGTACCGTTAAGCAGAGAAAGACCTTCTTTCGATTTCAGCTCAATCGGATTCCAGTGAAGCACACGCATCAGTTCTTCTCCGCTCATACGCTGACCCTCATATACCACTTCGCCTAACCCCAATAACGGCAAACTCAAATGGGCTAGCGGACATAAATCGCCACTTGCACCCAATGATCCTTGCTGATAAATAACAGGCAGAATATCGTGATTAAAGAAATAAATCAAACGGTCTACAGTGATTAATTGCACACCTGAATATCCATAGGAAAGTGATTGTATTTTTAGCAACAGAATGATTTTCACGATATCACGCGGCACCTCATCGCCCACACCACAAGCATGGGACATAACCAGATTTCTTTGTAAGTCTGACAACTGATCCTCATCTATTGAGATATTACACAACGAACCAAAACCGGTTGTAATACCATAAAT
>JBOFIZ010000190.1:0-1505 GCA_051650425.1 Bacteroidales bacterium | reverse complement strand
GCTATGTTGAAACACTCTTTGAAGCCTTACTCTGCATTTTTAACAAGTAAAAAATAAGATGTCATGAGTTTATTTTCAAAAAAGAATAAAGAAATATTCCTTGGCCCGCTTTCTAAAAATAACCCGGTTATTGTTCAGGTATTGGGTATCTGTTCGGCTTTAGCTGTAACAGCAAAATTAGAACCGGCTTTGGTTATGTCGCTTTCTGTAACTGCCGTACTTGCTTTTGCGAACGTGATCATCTCATTGTTGAGAAATACAATTCCGAATCGTATTCGTATCATCGTTCAATTGGTTGTAGTTGCAGCCTTAGTAATTATTGTTGACCAGGTATTGAAAGCATTTGCTTACGATGTGAGCAAACAGTTGTCAGTGTTCGTTGGTCTGATTATCACAAACTGTATCTTGATGGGTCGTCTTGAAGCATTTGCTTTGGGTAACGGACCTTGGGAGTCTTTCCTTGATGGTGTAGGTAACGGTATTGGTTACAGTATTATCCTTATCATTGTTGCTTTCTTCAGAGAGCTTCTTGGTTCAGGAACATTGTTTGGATTCCAGGTTGTACCTCAATTCTTGTATGACATGGGTTACCAGAATAATGGTTTGATGATTCTTCCTCCGATGGCTTTGATCACAGTAGGTTGTATCATTTGGTTCCAGAGAGCAAAAAATAAAGATCTTCAAGAAAAGTAATGTGTAACACACTAAAATAGAATTATAATGGAAACATTAAATATATTTGTTAAGTCTATTTTTATAGACAATATGGTGTTCGCATACTTTTTGGGTATGTGTTCTTACCTGGCTGTATCTAAGAACGTAAAAACAGCAATGGGTCTTGGTCTTGCCGTAACTTTTGTATTGGCAATCACTTTACCGGTGAACTACTTACTTGAAAACTTCGTGTTGAAAGCAGGTGCTCTTAGCTGGTTAGGCGAAGGTTTCGCAAACGTTGATCTTAGCTTCTTAAGCTTTATCATGTTTATCGCCGTTATTGCTTCTATGGTACAATTAGTAGAGATGGTTGTCGAGAAATTCGCTCCGGCTCTGTATGCATCATTAGGTATTTTCCTTCCTTTGATCGCTGTAAACTGTGCAATCCTTGGTGGTTCATTATTTATGCAAGAAAAAGCGTTCCCAAATATCATTCAGGCTACAGCTTACGGTGTAGGTTCTGGTCTTGGTTGGTTGTTGGCGATCGTTGGTATTGCAGCTATCCGCGAAAAATTAACTTACTCGGATATCCCGGCTCCACTTAAAGGTTTAGGTATTACTTTCATCGTAACAGGTTTGATGGGTATTGCCTTCATGAGTTTCTTAGGTATCAAATTGTAATCAATAGAATAACGAAACGTAATTATGGTATTATTATCAATAGACGGATTAACCATTGCAGCTGCGGTTGGGATCTTCTTACTAGTAGTTCTTCTATTAGTTGCAATGTTGTTATTCGCAAAGAAAAAACTTACTCCGGAAGGAAACGTGAAAATCGTTGTTAACGGAGA
>JBOFIZ010000189.1:0-11868 GCA_051650425.1 Bacteroidales bacterium | reverse complement strand
TTCCGTGCTCTTTCCAGTAGAGCAAGAACTCATCAATACGGCAACCATTCCCGCTGCCAAAAACATTTTCTTCATTCTTTGATTCGGATTGTTTATTATATAACTTTATTATTGTTCTGTGCTAATAGCCCCTTACTATACAAAAATAGATAATCTGTCAGTTTTCACTGACAGATTATTATTAATTTATCAAAAATGACTCTTAATTGCTATCTATTATTGCAAATTCGTATCAGGATACATGCTTTTCCACCATTCCGGTTGTTCTTTCAAATATCTGTCGAACCACGCCAAAATAGAGTTTGTCCATTTGATTTTCTTATTGAAATCTGCAATACCGTGGTCTTCGCCCTGAACCTCAATCATCTCTACCGGTTTACCTAACAACTTAAGCGCTGTATACATCTGAATACTCTCTCCCACCGGTACATTCGTATCTACAGAACCATGAAGGAATAAGATTGGCGTTTTAACTTTATCAGCCTGGAATAACGGACTTTGCTTAGTATAAAGCTCCGGATTATTCCATGGATAGCTATCTGCACTTGCAGCGGTACTGTAAGCATATCCCCAGTAACCTTCACCCCAATAGCTTGAAAGCGCACTGATACCGGCATGTGAGATTGCAGCTGCAAAAATATCTGTTTGTGTTTGCAAATACTGCGTCATAAATCCTCCGTATGAAGCACCGATACATCCGATCTTCGAAGCATCTACGAAACTATTATCCGCACAAAACTTCTTCGTTCCTTCGATAATATCTTCAGCTGTACGTTTACCCCATGCATTCACATGGCGGGCAGACATCTTTTGTCCCCAACCAATCGTTCCGCTCGGATTGAGAACCAAAACAACATATCCGTTTGCTGCATACAAATGAGCAGGATAAGGATGTTCCATCGTTTTAGATGTCGGTGTAGTACCTCCGTAATAGTAAACGATCATTGGATACTTTTTCGTTGCATCAAAATCTGAAGGTAAATAATAACGCCCATCCACCTGATTACCGTCTGAAGCAATAAAGTTCCAGTCCTCTACTTTGCCTAGTTCGATACCTTTAAGTCTTTCTGAAGAAGCATCAATCAAACATTTCGATTTCTTATTCTTCATATCCATCACATAAGCAGATGAGAAGTTCGAAACACTTTGTCCGGTATAAATCGCATTTTTACCGTTTTTCGAGATATTAAAACCACGTAATACATCCTCTTCGACCGGTACAACTTCGTATTTATTCTTAGAAACCGAATACAAATAAGGTCTTACCAAGTCTTTATCTGTTGCCATAACTGCAATCTGATCATCATTAATCCATTTTGCCGATTCTATCGTCGGATCAAAGTTTTTCGCGATCGGAGTTGTTTTTTTAGTAGCTAAATCGAACAAGAATATTTGTGAATCATAAGTATTCGCCATTTGTCCTTCTTCGATATCCAGACCGATTCCGTCAAATGCTTCAGGAGATCCCTGAACTAAAAGCGTTTTTCCGTTTGGTGAAAATTTAGCACCTCCGCCATAACGAACATCGCTCCACAATGTATCCACTTTATTTGTTGCCAGATTCATCAAATACATCGATGACACATTGAACGGTCTTTCTTTGAAATCCTCACGGGAGGAACCGAACAGAATAAACTTTCCGTCTTCACTTATATCATTCAATGACGCTGAATGTGCACCAAATGTAAGGCGCTCCATTGCTCCGGTATTCAAATCATATTTATATAATGAATTTCTATATCTCCAATAAGACTGACGGTCATTAGGCGTAATAAAGCGTCTGAAATCTTTATCTAAATCTGCCGGAGCTTTTTCGGATTGATTCACAATCAGAAAATCTTCTGTAGGTGCAAATGAGAATCCTCCTTCAGGCAATGATGCCACAATCATTTCTTCGCTTAAGTCGGCAGGATTCATTAACCAAAGTTGCGTACCATCCATTCCCCGTTTCGTGAAATACAATTTATCACTTACCGGCAACCAGTTTGCAGAATTACGGGAACCATCAAGGACTGCTATTTTCTTGTTTGTCTGAAGATCTATCAAATAATTTTCCGAAGCACTTTTCCCATCCTTAAAGGTTGTAGAAACACGTACAGTTCCATATTTACCCGATGGTGAAATCGTTACTCCTCCAATTCTTTCTCCTGTCATTAAATCCTGCAGATTTAATTTGCGATTCTGATTATTACTGATAACCAGATCAACAGTCTCAAATTTTGAATCAGGTTCGAAAGCTACTGATAAACGAGGTGTTTCGGCTTTATCTTTTCTTTCCGACACCGTACGGATTTTATATTCGTAGTTTTTATTCTGAAGGGTCAAAGGCACCGTAATTTCAGATTGCTTATTCAAGCTATCTTGTGCTGAGGATTTTGTATTGATCAACTTACCGTCCTGATACACGGCTAGTATAGATGGAGATGTAACTTTCAATGTACCCTTACAATATCTATCCGGCTGAATTGAAAATGTATATTCATTAACAGCAAAGCCTTCAGGTGTAATATCTACAACGACATAGCCTGCAGTGTCAGCACTAAGAACAGTTTTTGCCAAAATCCCATTGGATAGATCATGACTTTTTTGCAATACTGTTAAACCGGAGAATTCTTTTTGATTCACATCTTTATCATCGATCATAACTGGTTTTTTTACTAAAACCGGGCCATAATGATCAAATGTTGTTACTAACTTTTTTGATTGTGCATAAAACGGCAACACTGAACCGCTTGCTAAACAAAGCAGGAGTATTCTTCTTCTCATCCTCATTTAAGTTTATTAGTTCCGTATATATAAGGTAATAAAAAAGGCGGAATGAGTCGTTAAACCCGATTCCGCCGTAAAAATATAAAATATAAATTGATATACTAAAATATCTTGCTAAAGAATTCTATTTACTTCCTTCGAAAGGTTTCCCCATTCGATCACCCCAAATGTATTCAACCAATACGGGGCAATCAATATATGGATTTCTGTTACCCTGAATTTTATAGATTTCTTCGTTGCGTTTAATCTCTTTTTGACTTACAGGATCTTGTCTGTGCCATTTAATCAGGGTACTTAACTGCCAACCTGAGTAAAACGGATACTTCGTTTTCGTTATAGCTTTTGATCCTGCCCATGCATTCATATTTTCATTCTCGTAACGAGTTGCAAAATAAAAATAAGTTCGTGCCAGGTCTCCTTTAATATCATCATTCGGCTCAAATACTGTTTCCTGACCATAACCCGGGATAACCGCTGTTCCTAACCTACAATATCCATTCGACCATGATTCTTTCTGTACTTCATAGTAATAGTTGTTACTTCGTTTAGAGTTTGCATAAGAATCACTTGGATATAAATGGAATAAATCCGTGTACATCGGTGTTCGCGTATAGTCATTATTTCCTCCGGTTCTGAACCAGCTCTTAGGAAATGTATGTTCACGATTATAGGTTTTGGCATCTCCGCCTCCTTTATCCTGATCAACTCCAAATATATAATCTGTTTGATTATTATAGATATCCCAAACACGCCCATTAGATTTCACATCTGTAGATCGGAAATCAGTCCATAATTGTGTATAAGTACGAACTCTATGATCTTTTACAATCTCATAAAGAGCTGTTTTTAAACCTTCTTTTGTTTGACCTTCTGCGGACTTATAATAACCTGCCGGATAATTAGATTGGTCATGCTGGCCATAATCTACTTCATTTCCATTTGAATCTTCATTGGAACAAGAGAATAACACAAATGGTAAAACCAATAATGCAATAAAAGTACTCTTGAATATTTTCATAGTTTACGTTTAGAATTTGAACTTACCAAAGATAATAAATTCAAAAAGACAAAGCGTCTAATCTCTGTTAAACAGGATTAAACGCTTTGAAAAATTATTTTTTCATTACAGATACATTATCAATATACCCTGTTGTGCCTTTATAAGCCCTAACTTCAAAAACAACATAACACTGTTTTGGTACAGTAAACGCAATTTCATTTTTCACCCACTGACCTTTTACAGATGTATCAACATATCCACTTGGCTGTATAGCTTTTTTCATTGCATCAAAGTCTGGATCTTTAGATTGAGCTGTTGCATCTTCAGTGTCATAAATCATACCCCAAGGTCTGAAAGTATTGGATACAGTTATCGCAGGGTCCAGATAATAATAGAATGAATAGACATAATCACCTGGCTCTAACATAACTCGGCCTGCAGTTATATTAGCTGTACCTGCTGCTGCTCCACTTACAACTTTCACAGAGTTCGTTGAGTTTTGTACAATTTCTGTGCTTTTTGAATACGTAACATCTGTCACGGCTTTGAAAGTCCAACCAACAGGCATTGTTTCAGTCCAGTCCTCAAAATTACCATTCGCAATCAGGTTTGAACCTGGTGCAACCGGAGCTGTAACAGTTAAAGTATAAGCCTGCTCTTGAGCGATACCGTTATTCATTGCAGTAATTGTAATATTTGAAGCCTCTTCAGTAGCAGGAGCTGTACCTGTTAATGTAGCAGTACCATCGGCATTATCCTTGAATGTAATCCAGGATGGATAGCCCTGAGCAGCAATTGTTGTATTACCTTTTGGATTCTGAACGCTTGTTTGTATTGTATAACTGTATTCAGATCCTGCAACAACTGATGTTACAGCAGAAGAAGTAATATTTACCACCGTTTCAGTAGAAGGCGCTACACCAAATGCAAAGTTATCGATACACCAGGTTGTCGAAAGACTTGAACCTCCCATACCAACATAACGGAATCCAATAAAGACTTTTCCTGTATAAGTACTTAAATCGACAGCTCCCGGTACAAACTCAAACTGAGGCGTTGTAGATGTTGCCAAAGCTGTTGGTGTAACTTTTGTTTGAATCGTTTTACCATCAACACATTGGAGAACATACACTTCAAATTTAGTATCATCTTTCCAATATGCCTGAGCTGTTTCAAAAGTTGCCACTTTATCCGTTGCCAGGTCTAAGTTTAATGCCGGTGTTATTAACCACATCTCCTGTAATTGAGATGCCGTAGCATTATGAGCAGTAGCCTGAACATATCCATTTCCCTGGTAAACTTTACCTTGCCATCTACGTCCTCCGGCAATCATTAGATTTTGCCATCCATTTTCAGCAAAATCCTGACCATCCGCAACACTGTTAAAGTTAAATTCAAATCCCGCCTGAACAATTGTCTGATTACCGCAAACTTCAACTTTGTCACCTTCTGACGGAGGATTTGTAGGGTCATAACCTTCGGCTACTAAATCAGTAGGTGCTTTCAGGCCCGAAACTCCAAAATATTTAGCCAACTCTCCTTTGATTTTAATAACCTGCCCCAAACGAATCCCATTTTTAGGCAGATTAAGAAATGTACGTATATCCGTACCTGCGACTAATTGAATCGGTAAGATTTTAGCTTTATCTGTTTCTGTAGGACTCGCAGCCAACAAAATATTAGACTCAGTCACAAACGGAGGTTCAAATGCCCATACATTTTCATTATCAACCGAATTGACACATCCGACAATATAACCGGAAACCCATTTGTCTGTCTCTCCTTGTTTTACGATAGCCTGACCAACAGTATAAGGCTTATCTAACGTCCCGTTTCCATCTTCTTTAGGTGGCTCTACCGGATTAATATCCGTATCGTCCAGATTATTACATGCTGTGAACGCAAATAATGCGACCATTGCAAGCATAAATATATTTTTAATTTTACTCATTACTTCATTTTTTTATAGTTCTAAGAATCTTTCTGAGAATAAATCGAATCAAACGGACTATTATTTAACGACAACATTTTGTATTTCCCATGTAGAAGCTTCCTGATCCGTACTGATATACTTAAACCCGAATTTTACATTCGCTTTATTCAGAAAGGCTGCAGGTATAGCTATAGCTCCGGAATTTACAAATGTCCAGTTATTACCGGCAGGATAAGTCGGAATATCCACTTGCGTCCAAGTAGTTCCGTTGTCTGAAGTAAACCATAAGGTATGATTAGCAGCCATATTTGTAACAACTCCTTTGTTTATAGCTTGGTCAAATGAAATAGTTGCTGAAGAAACTCCAGTCAAATCAATCGCAGGAGAAATCAACCAATCTTCATTTGCATTTGCTTTATTATTAGCATACCCTGACATTTTCATGTACCCATTTCCATTATAGATCGTATGACCCCAAATTTGATCACCAGTTACACTATTCGTTGTGAATGCCCCTTGATTTGTTGCAAAGGATTCTTCAAAAATAGCTTGTTCTACGGGAGGTTGAACGCCTGCCAAAACATAATCTGTAAGTGTTTTAATACCCGGTTTTGAGAAATAAGTTTCCAAATTTCCCTGAAGCTTAACCTGCTTACCAAGATTTGACTCATTGGCTACAAGATTCAATGCATCACGAATTGCTCCTACAGGTAATTGAACCATTAACATTTTTGCTTCATCTTTTTCTGTTGCTGATGATGCCAGAATTAAATTAGAGTTAGTAACGAATGGTGCTGTAAATTGATTTTCAAATGGGTTAGCTGTCGTATTAACCGATCCGATTATGTAACCTTCTACCCACACACCTGTTTTACCCTGACTGATGATTGCATCATCAACTGTATAAGGATCTTCTTTCGTTCCTTGCCCGGTAGTTTCACCACCTGTAGAACCTTCAAATGTATCACTTACTTTAATGATATCACTAAACTGCTGAACTGACATCTGGAAATTACCATCTTTAGCCGCCTGATCTTTATACCATGCTACGATTGCTTTGATATCAAATGCACCTTTTGGCAATTTTTGCGATGCAAATTTCGCATATGAGGATGTTGTCACAGGGATAATATTACCTTTATTATCACGAATACCTCTCGAAACCGGCACATTCAAATCATTTTCTTCTGAAAATGTAATATTCGGATCAGCTTTTGGATCATTCATTGAAATGAATGTATTTGTCGGGAATAAACTTACCGAACTTCCATTCACGAAATATCCAAATTCAACATAATCAATTTCTACCAATTGGCTATAAATATCCGGAGCACCTTTTAAAATTTCAGGAATTGTTTTTATTACAGGTTGTGCTTTCGAAGCATCCGGCATTCCGTATGCTTTAATGACAGCCTGACCAACTGGCCAAGGCATACGACCCGGCTCATATCTCAACCGATTTGATGCATTATTATAATAAGTTGTTCCTAATACAGGCATATCTGCATACAATCCAATCTGAATTGTATTACAAGTTACTTGTACAGCCTGACCAACCGGATAATAAGCTGAAATTCCGGATACATCTACTGATAAATCAATACAGGATCCATCTTTAGGGTCTCTGATAACCAGCTTTTTATATGTATTTCCTCCTGCATCCGTTGAAATAACAATACCATTAATCGTTACCGGTTGCGAAGCATTCATGTTATATACAGAGAAAACTCCTTTATATTTTTCGTTATCAGCATTATCACTTACTAAATAATCAGGATTTCCTAAGAACGATTTCTTTAGCTGAGATATCATATAAGTCGCCTCCGGCAACTCTTCATTATTTGGAAGTGGGGCATCATAATCTTTTGTACATCCGACAAAGATCAGAGCTGAGGCCAAAATACCACTTAATATATTATGTATTTGTTTCATTTCCGTAAAATAATTACTTTATACTTTAAGTCTTAAAATCTGAATCCCATGTTCAGGAAGAAGTTGATTCCTTGAGCATAATAAAGCTTATTTGGGAATTTCGTAGGATTCTCCAAATCAATACGACCTTGTTGATAACCACCAGTAACAAGTTTTCTGTTATTAGTAATATTACTCAGGCTTAAGTTTATGCTTAATGAACGTTTATTTGGCAAATAAATAAGTTTACCAACAGAAGCATCCAGCATAAAGCCATCTTTCAACAATGTTTGAGATCCTAAAACTGATTTTTGTTCCGGTGTATATGAATCATACAATGATTTAACATAAGCACTTGGTGAAAAATCAAGATAGTTTCTTCCGTAGTAAGTTAATGCGATATCAGCAAACCACATTTTCGGATGGAAATAATCCAATTTGATTGTTCCGATTGTTTGAGGTCCTGTTGGCTGATGTAAGTCTTTAGTCATTACGACTTCTGCCACATCCTCAAAAGAACCATTTTCAGGACTCACAATTCCCGTTGCATTATTGGTATATTTATATTCAGCAAGTGTTCCGGCAAGTGTTAATGAGAAATTCGTATTTAACTTAGCTGTTAAACCTAATTCTACGCCTTGATAAAGCTTATCCAAACCTGTCATCATGTGATTGATGAATGTTTGATAGTCTTCATGATAATAACCATTAATTTCGGTAGCATCCCAAACACGAGTCTGGAATCCACTTAAGCGCCCTTTAAGGAATGCATACGAGAAATTATAACTCAAATCATAAGATAAAACTTTCTCCTGATCTAGATTCGGTACGATTGTTGACTTAATTCTTGGCGATACATAAGCATTATTCGCAATCGGTGCTCTGTATTCAGCAAGAATATTTGCCGTAAACCAGTTACGTCCATCTAATTTCCATGTTGCTCCTGCTTTAACTGAAGGATCAACAAACCAGTAAGTTTTACTTTTACCATATGAATTAAGTGGAGCACGACCATTCTTCATATGTCCGTCACGATTAAAAGAAGTATAGTTCAAGCGTGCTGCATAATATACATCGAAGTGACGAAGATTCCATTCATTCTGAACAAATGCACCTAAACGGAACACATTAATATCATAATTGTATCCGAATTTGTCACCCTCTTTAATCACCCGATTCGGATCATTCAGGTTATTCTGAATAATATTCGGATCATTTGGAAAATCTCTTTCGGCAAACTGGTCAATGTCGATCCATTGATTTGCACCCAACAAATCATTCATTGTTTTATAATGCATACCGCGGGAGAACTGTGCATTGATACCTGAAGTAAATTTCAGTTTTTTTGTCAACATCGTATTGTATGTTGAGTTAAAAGAAACTTCCATCAGATTATTATGTCTTTCCTCTACAACATATTTCGCAATACCGTTTGGATTTTCAAGATTATTACGGTAGTTAGCCTGATACAATGCATCCCAGTCTATCTGACTCACATTCTTATTATTTCTCCAAAGCTCTGCTACATAATCCTGCATTTCTTTTGTAGTCTGATAGCTTGGCAGATTTCTGTAATAATCCGGGCGTGGATCAGGTGCATTATAAAATCCTAAAGCCGTTGAGCTGTAGTTACTGTAATGAAAACCAATACCTGTTCTTAATAAACTTTCATTATCAATTTTCCAGTCATGACTCACGATAACAGTAGGATCATACGAGTCAACAACGCGTGAATTTCTTTTCTTCCCGTTTTGATAACCCCAATACGGATTGTAATAAATGCTACCTGCAAGATCATACACCTCTTGTGTTACAGCTCCCTGTTGTCCTCTTTGAGTTGGAGCACCATAAGTCACAATAGATAAGCTATGTTGATCATTAAATACTTTTTCAGCACCCAAATAATAACCCCATGAGTTATAAAATGTACCATCAAAAGCACCCTCTTTAGACCAGCGGTAAATTAGTCCTCCTGTAAAAGCCCAACCATTCGGCATCAAACCTGTCGAATAAGAAGCCATACCTCTTAATACATAAGCTCGATTTGTAGCTGCCAGCTGTACACTTCCGCCTTCAGCCTGAGACGCTGCTTTTGCCAAAATATTGGTAGATCCGCCTACTGCACCGAAACCAAATGAAGAAGCATTAGAATAATTGACTACATCCTTTTGCTTGAATAAAGAGTTCATACCTCCTAAACTTGAATAATTGAAGCGACCTCTTTCTCCATCATTGAAATTCACACCATTGATGTAAGTTTGTGAATATTCCGGATTGTATCCACGAAGATTAAAACGCATCGGACTGAAATTAAAACTGGATGTTTTAATATAAACGTCATCCGATCCTCCCATCAATGTCGAGATATTTTGTGACATGTTTTCATCATCATCAATCTGATTTTCTGAAAAAACAAAAACTGCACTTTCATCAATACCGACATTACCACGATTTCTGACTTTGATTTCCCCGACATTATTTTTCCCTCTTCTTAATGTAATATTCTTCTCTACAGGAAAAATAGTAGGTGATTCGACACTAAGGACATCCAATCCTTCATTTAAGGTTGCAAAACGAAAGATCCCATCTTTGCTTGTAACTGCAGTTTGCTTATTTTCTTTTAGCAATACAGTAACTCCCTGAATAGGCTCACCGGTTTCAGCATCAATTATGACTCCTTTTAAAGAAGCTTCCTGAGCGTAGGCCGAGATACTAAATAGGGATAAAAACAGTACCCACAATTTTAGTTTCATAATTAATCTTTTAAATTGGTTTTTTATTTCAAGTTTATAACTATAACAATCTGCAAACATAATAGAAATTCTATTTGACAATACAAACTTTACAATAAAAACAACGTTCTATCTTAAAAAACAATACAGAAACCTTTTTGTCTCGTTTTTTTGCAATAAATTTGTTTGTTTTTACCCCTTAATTATAAAATACAGGAAGAATATGAGAAATTTATTTTTATGCTTTGCACTCTTTTTAACCGTATTCGCAACTTCGGCTCAAAAGAAATTTGCAGTTTATGGGATTGCATTTTATAATATTGAAAATTTATTTGATACAATTCCGGGAGATAATGATAAAGAATACACTCCCAATGGACCGAATAAATGGAATACAATGAAGTATCAAAGCAAATTGAAAAACATGGCTTATGCCATCAGCCAGCTTGGTATGGATAAAAGTCCTATCGGACCTGCTGTTATTGGTGTTGCTGAAGTTGAGAACAGAGCTGTACTCGAAGATCTTGTTAAAACAGGCGAATTAGCAAAACGTAATCTACAGGTTGTTCACGAAGATGGTCCTGATTATAGAGGTGTTGATGTAGGACTACTTTATAATCCAAAACTATTCAAATATGAAGGTCATCAGTCTCGTACGCTGGTCGACAAAGAGGAACCGCGATTCCGCACTCGTGATCAGCTAGTCGTGCGTGGTCGTATAGATGGAGAGCTTTTTAATATTATCGTGAACCACTGGCCTTCAAGACGTGGTGGCGAAGAGCGCTCCCGTCCTAAACGCGCTATCGCAGCACAGCTCACTAAAGACATTGTCGATTCGATCCAACGTGTTACTCCTGAAAGTAAAATCGTAATCATGGGTGACTTAAATGATGATCCAAACAATTATAGTGTGAAAGAGGTACTGGATGCTAAGAAGTATGAGAAAGAGGTTAAGCCGGGTGGATTATTCAATCCATTCTGGAGCATTTTTGATAAAGGAATCGGGACTTTAGCATATAAAGGACAATGGAATTTGTTTGATCAAATAATTATTTCTTATAATCTACTTGGTAAAGACAGATCCAGCCTGAAGTTTTGGAAAGCTGAAGTGTTCAACAAAGATTTTCTGAAAACACAAGAGGGAACTTATAAAGGTTATCCTAAACGTACACATGCAGGAGGAGTATGGACGAATGGTTATAGCGACCACTTCCCTACATTAATCTACCTTGTAAAAGAGCTTCAGTAAGTATTTTAGTAAAATATCATACCGTAAGGGTTAATCTGGAAAACCTATCTTTTAGAAAGCGTTTAAAAGATTAACCCTTATTTTTTGTTATAACGCGAATAAAAAGATCGATATTTCTTTAGTGGGATTTTTCTTATGACTATATTTGCGCGACTTTTTAACTATTTATAGATTTATTGTTATGGTAAGCTACAAAGAATTAGGCTTGGTTAATACCAAGGAGCTTTTCAACAAAGCTATCGAAGGTGGTTATGCGATTCCTGCATTTAACTTC
>JBOFIZ010000188.1:0-1852 GCA_051650425.1 Bacteroidales bacterium | reverse complement strand
TTCCTGTTCCTACTATAGGAGCTTGTGGCTTTAATAGTGGTACTGCTTGACGTTGCATGTTTGATCCCATTAGAGCTCTTGATGCGTCATCATTCTCAAGGAATGGTATCATAGCTGTTGCTACTGAAACGATTTGTCTTGGCGATACGTCCATAAGATCAACTTCTGAAGCTGGAACAACAATAACTTCTTCCATGTATCTAACTGTTACTTTATCGTGAACGAAGTTTCCATTCTCATCTAAAGGTTCGTTAGCCTGTGCTACAAGATATTGGTCTTCTTCATCTGCTGTGAAGTATCTTATTTCCATAGTTGCTCTCTTATTAGCTTTATCAACAATTCTATATGGAGTTTCCATGAATCCATACTCATTTACTCTAGCATAAGTAGCTAATGAGTTGATAAGACCTATATTTGGTCCCTCTGGAGTCTCGATAGGACACATTCTTCCATAGTGAGAATGGTGAACGTCTCTAACCTCGAAACCAGCTCTTTCTCTTGAAAGACCTCCTGGTCCTAAGGCTGAAAGTCTTCTCTTATGAGTTAACTCTGAAAGTGGATTTGTTTGATCCATGAATTGTGATAACTGTGAACTACCAAAGAATTCTTTAATAGCTGCAGCAACTGGTCTTATATTGATTAACATTTGTGGAGTGATTGCTTCTTGGTCTTGAATAGTCATTCTTTCTTTAACTACTCTTTCCATTCTTGATAAACCAATTCTGAATTGGTTTTGAAGTAATTCACCAACAGATCTTAATCTTCTATTTCCTAAGTGATCAATATCATCGATATATCCTATTCCATAAGCTAATCCTAATTCATAACTTATAGTAGCGAATATATCATCTTTGATGATGTGCTTAGGTATTAATTTGTTTATGTTTTTCTTGATTTCTTCTTTTATTGTCTCTTCATCAGTAAAGTTATCTAAAATTTCTTTTAGTGTAGGATAGTGAACCTGCTCTTTGATGTTTAGATCTGTTATATCAAATGAAACAACTTTTTCTAAATTAACAAAGTGGCTACCTATAACTCTTATAACTTTATCTTCAACTAAAACGTCAACTGAGTTTATACCAGCATTTTGGATTTTTTCTGCCATTTCTCTGCTGATTTTCTCACCTTGCTCAACCATAATTTCACCAGTTGTAGGATTAACTACATCCATAGCTGCAACTTGGTTTGCAATTCTTAAATTGATAGCAAGTTTTTTGTTAAACTTGTATCTACCTACTCTAGACATGTCGTATCTTTTCGCATCAAAGAATAATGAGTCAATTAATGATACAGCACTTTCTACAGTTGGTGGTTCACCCGGTCTTAATCTCTTATAGATCTCAAGTAAGGCTTCTTCTTCTGTTTTAGTGTTATCTTTTTCGATTGAAGCTCTAAATCTTTCTTCTTCTCCGAAGTAGTCTAATAGCTCCTGATCGCTTCCCATACCCATAGCTCTTGCTAAGATACTTATTGGAAGTTTTCTTGTTTTATCGATTCTTACGTATATAATATCGTTTGAATCAGTTTCGTACTCTAACCATGCTCCTCTATTTGGGATAACAGTAGATGAGAATAATCTTTTACCATTCTTATCTCTTGTTTGGCTATAGTAAACTCCTGGAGATCTAACTAATTGGCTGACGATTACTCTCTCAGCTCCATTAATTATAAAAGTTCCCTGTTCAGTCATTAGTGGGAAATCTCCCATAAATACTTCTTGTTCTTTTATTTCTCCTGTTTCAGTATTAGTAAGTCTTACTGATACTTTTAGTGGTGCTGCATAAGTTGAATCTCTCTCCTTACACTCTTCCACTGAGTACTTGATATTATCCATATCAAGCTTGTAATCAAC